>NZ_JAMPLB010000018.1:0-138815 GCF_039962325.1 Leptolyngbya sp. PL-A3 | reverse complement strand
AACCGCGCGCCAAAGGCGCGCGGTTCTCGGGCCTGATTTCAAAATGAGAATTGCTGGTTATTGAGGCATAAGGTGCCTCAATTTTGCTAGATGAGATGTTCTAACCACCGCCATCAACAGAACTGAGAGTATTGCCAAATCAAGTATCTTCTTCCGTGGCACCCAGTGCCAGCAGGACTGCTTTTTGCGCAGCAGTAATCCCCGTGACGCCAGCAATATTCATGCCTTCATAGGGGCGGGTTGGGCGAAAGAGTTTGAGACATTCCCCCGTTTCTGTATCCCAAAGTTGAATGGTTCCGTTGTGGCTGCCTGTTGCCAGGATGGCGTGGGAAGAGGTGATTCCGTTTTCTACTTCGGGGTGGAAGGCGATCGCCGAGCGTACTGACTGGGATGGCACAGACAATACTCGACGGCATTCTCCTGTGGCTAGATCCCATAAGCGCACTGTCTGATCCAGGCTACGACTTGCCAGAAGTGCTCCATCCGGGCTGAAGGCCACAGACCAGACGTTATTTTCATGACCCTTGAAAATTTGCAAGCATTCGCCGGTCGCGACATCCCAGAGCCGTACGGTGGTATCCCCACTACTGGTGGCGAGACGTTGCCCATCCGGGCTGAAGGCAAGACCCTGCACTCGTCCTTCATGGCCCTGTAAGGTATGAATTGGTTCTCGGCGCTCCACTGACCACAACCGGATGGTTTGGTCCTCGCTACTGCTGGCTAGCAATTGACCATTGGGGCTAAAGGCGATCGCCCAAATCCATCCCTGATGTCCTTCCAGAAATGCCGCACAGCGCCCCGTTTCCACTGACCAGATGCGAAGGTTGCAATCATCCCCAGCACTGGCTAACCATTTCCCATCGGGGCTGAAGCTGACAGATTGCGTCCAGTTTGTGTGCCCCTCCAAAACCTTCAGACAATCTCCTGTTTTGGTAGACCACAGCCGCACCGTCGCATCAGCGCTACTGCTGGCCAACAGATGCCCCTGGGGATGGAAGGCAACGGATGTGACCCAACCGCGATGTCCCTGAAGTAATCTCTGGCAGGTTCCTTCTTTCATTGCCCAGAGGCGAATGGTCTGATCGGTGCTACCAGAGGCGAGCAGATGCCCCTGGGGATGGAAAGCGACGGAAAAAATGGAGTTGGTATAGCCCTTCCAGGTCCGTAGACACTGGCCGTTACGCAAATCCCAAACCCGAACCGTTTGATCGGCGCTACCGCTGACCAGAATGGACTGTTGGGGATGACAGGTGAGGGAGAAAACGGTGCTAGTGTGTCGCCAGAGGGTCTGCACACATTGTCCACTCGCGGTTTCCCACAGTTTGATAGTGTGATCGTCGCTGCCACTGATCAAGCGTTGGCCATCCGGGGTAAACAGGACGGAACGAACGCGATCGCTATGCCCTTCCATCGTCTTCAGACAGGTTCCCGTGTGGGCATCCCAAAGTTTGAGGGTGCGATCAGCGCTGGCACTGGCTATCCACTGACCATCGGGGCTGAAGGTGGTGGACCAGACACGATCGCCATGTTCTACACCACACCACTGCACTACCCCAGTCGTTGCATCCCAAACCCGAATCGCACCATCACCACTACCACTGACCAACCGTTGACCATCGGCCGAAAAAGCAACACTTAAAATGCGCTGCTCATGGCCTGCCCACTGTTCTACACAGGTTCCACGGTCTAAATCCCAGAGGAACACGGTGGATTCGTCACCACCACTGGCTAAACGATGGGTGATGGGGTCGAAAGCGATCGCCCAAATACTGCTGCGATGCCCGGTGAGTGTTTGTAAACACTGCCCCGTGTTCGTATCCCAGATGCGAATGGTTTTGTCACTGCTGCAACTGGCGAGCAAACTGCCATCAGCGTTGAAGGCGATCGCCCACACCCAACCCTGATGCCCCGTTAGCCCGAATAGCAAACTGCCTTCTGCACCCTGCCAGAGCCGCAATCCCCCTTCTGCATCTCCCGTTGCCAATAACCGACCATCTGGACTGAACGCGGTGCAAAAAACAATACCCTGAGTTTCCGCAAAGAGAGAATGGGATAAGTCAGAACCCGAGACGTTAACGCGATGTAATTGAACCTGTTGAAGATCCGCCTGCCAAAGCACCAATTGAGATAAGTCGTAATCTCTTAAAATAGGTTGCAGTTGACAGAGTAGATTCAATACATTACCTCCGGCATACCCGACATTTAACGCAGGTTTACCACGCAACTGAGTCAAGAGTTGTAACAGGCGATCGCTTAATGAGGTGACGCCTAATTCCAAGGTGAGACGATGGATAATGGGTGCCAGAATAAGCCGTATTTGTGTATTCAGTAGATCATCTTTGGATTGCGTTTTGAGTAAGGAGTGATGCTTGATTAAGCAATATCCTTGCCCGTCTGCAATCTGTAGGCCATCCTGAATTTCGTGGCATATTTGCATGACCAGGCGATCGCTCATGTACTCCATGACAATCGGCTGTAGCGAGAAGAGATTGGCTTGTTTTTGAATGAGCGATCGCTGCTCCAATGATTCCAGTGCATCAATCAACTGCTGCGGTGGAACGGGTGGAAAAATATCTGCTCGTAACTCGCTAAATGTTGCAGACTCCCGATAAATGGCCAACCAATACAACACTGTTCTATCGAGAATGGATAGCCGTTCGTACTGCTGATCTAATAAAGTTCGCAGGTTGCCAAATACTAATGCTTGTTCTTGCAGAAAATCGTGAATATTGCCATCAAATAACGTCTGGATTGTGCTGGGGATCAACTTTAAAGCCAGGGGATTGCCAGAATAGCGCTGAATGAGCTCGTCCCAATCTGCATCAGCCCCTTGTAAAGTCCCTTTGAGTTGCAACAGGTTGCGGGCTCCGGTCGGATCTAAGCCACCTAAGGAGAGCGATCGCACCGGCATTTCCCCTTCCATGAGCGACACTTCGGGCGGTTTCTCCCGGCTCGTCAGCAGTAGGCTGCTTTGATGGCGAGTCTTGCCCATCTGCAAAAATAAGGTTCCATAGTTGCCATACCCGTCTCGATACCCCCCTGAGCCCTGGGGAGACCGGGCACTGCCCTGCAAAATACTTTCCACATTGTCGAGAACCAGCAGGCAGCGGTGCGATCGCAAATAACTCAGCAGCTTGCTCATGCGCTGTTCTAAGGGTTGGTCATGGCGCTCTTGTCCATTTGAGAGCACATGCAGCACGTCAGCCAACCAATCCTCCAGCGGAGGGGCATTGTGGAGCGATCGCCAGACCACCCATTCAAACTGCTCCTGAAGCTGTTCTACCAGTCGGATCGAGAGGGTCGTTTTACCCATGCCCCCCATCCCCAGCACGGCAACAACCCGGTTTCGTTCCTCCACAATCCAGGATTGTAACTGTGCGATCTCACGCTCCCGCCCATAGAAATGGATGACCTCAACGGCATCTCCCCAATCCTGCCGATGTAGCAATGGAGGTGATGTCAGGGTTTCTACATCAGCGACGGTAGCGATCGCCTGAGCGGATGCTGAAGTGGCCGCAAGGGGTGGAATGATCGGAGGAGAAGCCGATGTCGCTAAAAACCGACGTTCGATCGCCGCTCGAAAGCTTGTTTTTGTAACCTTTTCTCCCAGTACTTCCGATAGCAACTTCCACAGCTTTGGCCCCACATCGTGTTTTAAGTAGGTCGATGAATAGCCGTAAGAGTCCGCAATCTGGTCATAACTCAACCGCTGCCAGGACCAGGACTCGCGTAGCATGGCCCGCTGGAGATCGCTCAGGTGTAACCCTGTCTTGGCGGCCACCAATGTATCAGTAAAGGTAAGAATCTGTTCTACATCATCCATGGACAAGAGCGACGCAAAACGGCAAGTTTAACCTGAAGAAAACTAGAGATTTTTAGAATTTTTTTCAAATGGCATTAAAGATGTTTAAGTATCAAATCCTTTCGGAATTTAGGAGTGAAAAGATACAGGCGTACACTTTTCTCTAAGGCACTGAACGATGTAGGGTCATCTTAAAAATCTCGGTTCTATCGCCTGAATGTCGAAAGTTGTCATGGCCTACTGCAACGTCATCAGCATACACGAAACCATCCGTAATAGAAGGGCTTGTCATGCTTGAAAGACTCCCAGGATTGTGGAACACCTTGTTACGCTGGCTGCTCAAGCGCATTGTCTTGGTGCTGATGCTACTGTTTTGTATTGGAGCGGGAATTGCTCTCTCCAATATGTCACGCCTATCTTCCAATCTGATTGAATCCCAAGCGGTTATAAACGCTAAACTTTACATTCAAACTTTTAACCAAGCTATCGATCTCTACAGCGAATCGGCGGCCGATCGCGCCAAAGTCGTGAATGGGATTTCTGTCACCCACGCTTACCTCAACAAAAAGGGTGGGATTCCCTTACCCTCAACCTTTGCAATTGAGCTGGGGCAACAGGTTAGCGACGAAAACCACGATTTATCTGTGCGGTTTTTCAGCGACTATCCGTTCCCGTGGCGGAAAAAAACTGGGGGTGCGAAGGATGCCTTTGAGCACGAAGCGCTCGCCTATTTGCGCCAGCATTCTAAAGAAACTTATGTACGGTTTGAGCAGCACAATGGTGGTACTTTCCTGCGCTATGCCGAGCCCAGTATTATGAAACCCAGTTGTGTCACCTGCCACAACACCCACTTAGACAGTCCCAAAACCGATTGGCAAGTAGGTGACGTGGCAGGTGTCTGGGAAATCAGCCAGCCTTTGAATAGCCTCGTAACCAAGGTGAAGCACGACCTGCGGGAAACGTCCCTGATGCTGGGCGGGATCTCGGTGCTGGGGCTATCGGGCTTGACGTTGGTGATTGGCAAACTGCGGGAGACCGCACGGGAATTGGAAGGTCGGGTGCGTGAACGGACAGCGGATCTGGCTCAGGCCAATACAGATTTAGCGAAACGCAACCAACTGATCCGGCAAGTATTTGGGCGCTATCTTAGCGACGAAGTGGTGGTGAAGTTGCTGGAGAGCCCGGAGGCATTGAAGCTGGGGGGCGATCGCCGCAACATTACCATCCTCACCTCTGATCTCCGGGGCTTCACGGCTCTGTCTGAACGTTTGCCGCCCGAGGAAGTGATCAATGTCCTCAATCTCTATCTGGAATACATGGCGGATGTCATCAACAAATACCAGGGCACCATCGATGAATTCATGGGTGATGGCATTCTGGTGTTATTTGGGGCACCCACACCACGCCAGGATGATGCCTTACGAGCGGTAGTCTGTGCTGTTTCCATGCAGTTAGCAATGGGAGCCGTCAATGAACACATGCGTATTCTGGGGATGCCGCCTTTGGAAATGGGCATCGGCATCAATACTGGGGATGTGGTGGTTGGCAATATTGGCTCCGAAAAGCGCACGAAGTATGGCATTGTCGGCAATCAGGTGAATCTGACCTACCGGATCGAGTCATTTACCTGCGGCGGCCAGATCTTAATTTCGGAACAAACCTTGCGAGCGGCAGGCTCCAGTGTCCGCATTGGTAACCAACGTCAGGTACAGATGAAGGGTGTGAAGGGCTCTGTCACTCTCTATGAAGTGTACGGCGTTGCTGGGTTCCACAATTTGTACTTGCCCAGAATGGAGGAAGTTTTCGTTGCGCTAACAGAGGCACTGCCCCTACATTTCATCGTATTGGATGGAAAAGCTATGGGCGGAGAAGTCTTCCAGGGAAAGTTGATGCGTCTGTCTCCTAAGGGGGCGGAGGTGGCGATCGCTCCCACAGCCCTTCAGCACCTCTCTGAATTTGCCAATCTTAAGCTAAATCTTTTCATGGGCTCTGAATCTGTTGCCCAGGATGATATTTACGCCAAAGTTGCCGGTGTAAATCCCGACCAGAGTACCATTACTCTGCAATTCACCGCTGTTCCACCTAGGGTTCAGGAAGCCTTAGCGACGCTCTATCAATCCTGCTCGGTCTAATATCATGTCGGGTTAAATGCCAATGCCAAAAATTGGCATTGGCATTTAACCTTACTTGTTATAACGCTGAGGAAACTTCTGTGGGGCACAAGCAGCGGAAAAAGTGATCCCTTCGGGAAACCTAAGTTTCCCGAAGGGATCACTTTTCTAAAGGTAAGCTCTAGTCAAACAGGTTTTTGCTTTCGGTGCCCAGCAGGCTTGGAGCCGTCAAGTGGGCTTGAATGTTGAGAATGGGTTGATGGGCGATCGCAGGTAGCACGGTTCGAGCCTGGCTGGTAAGTGCCACCGTGGTTGCATCATAAGTCTGGGTTACCAACTTAGGATAAATCCCGATACCAATAATGGGAACCAGCAAACAGAGCGCGATAAAGGCTTCTCGGGGCTTAGCATCCAGTAGTGAGAACTGTTGCAGCTCAGGATTGCTGTTGCCGTAGAAAACTCGACGTAACATAGACAGCAGGTAAATCGGAGAGAGAATAACCCCAACCGCTGACAGCAGCACCACGATCGCCTTAAACGAGGTGCTATAGGCATCGCTGCTGGTGAAGCCCAGGAAGATAGTCAGCTCACCGACAAATCCACTCATACCGGGAAGAGCCAGGGATGCCATAGATCCTGCGGTGAAGAGAGCAAACACCGTTGGCATTTGCTTGGCCATTCCACCGAGCTTGTCCATTGATAACGTGTGGGTGCGCTCGTAGGTGACTCCAGCCAGGAAAAACAGTGCTGCAGCAATTAATCCGTGCGAAATCATCTGCAGGACGGCACCGCTAACCCCCAACGTGGTGAAGGAAGCAATACCAATCAGCACGAAGCCCATGTGAGCAATGGATGAGTAGGCCATGCGGCGCTTCAGATTGTCCTGAGCAAAGGCCGTGAGTGAGGCGTAAACAATGTTGACGACACCCAAAATGGCTAACACTGGAGCAAAGTAAGCATGAGCATTGGGCAGCATTTCCATGTTCATGCGCAGCAGACCATAACCGGCCATCTTCAGAAGAACGCCTGCCAGAACCATCGAGACCGGAGCCGGTGCTTCACTGTGGGCATCGGGCAACCAGGTGTGCAGCGGGAAGATGGGTAACTTGACGCCAAAGGCTAGCAAAAACGCCGCATACATGACCAGCTCGAAGCCAAGGGAATAGGATTTTAGCCCCAACTCCTGCATGCTGAAGGTGACGTCGCCACCGTAGAAGGCCATTGCAAGCGCAGCAACCAGAATGAAGATGGAACCAGCGGCCGTGTAGAGAATAAACTTTGTGGCAGCGTAGAGGCGCTTTTCCCCACCCCAGTTCGCAATGAGTAAGTAAACCGGGACCAGCTCCAATTCCCACATCAGGAAGAACAACAGGAGATCCTGAGCGGCGAACACTCCAATCTGGGCGCTGTACATCACCAGCATCAGGAAGTAGAACAGCCTTGGCTTATCCTTAATTTGCCAGGAGGCCAGTAGTGCCAGAGTTGTAACCAGTCCAGACAGAATGACCAGAGGCATGGACAGTCCATCAACTGCCAGAGACCAGTGCAGGCCGATTTGAGGAATCCAGTTGTAATTTTCAACCAGTTGGAAGCCAGGGTTGCTCAGATCGTAATGCTTCCAGAAGGCATAGAGCATGAGGGAGAATTCTGTCAGGCCGGCCGCGAGGGTGTACCAGCGAACGGTCTTACCGTACTTATCAGGCAATACCGGAATAGGCAGTGCGGCGAGTACGGGGAAGAGAATCAGTGCCGTTAACCAAGGAAAGTGTGTACTAATCATGGAAGCCTACCCAAGGACTTTGCATTTGTAGAGAACATGGGCTGCAAGAAAAAATCCTGTTAGCAACCGGGGTCTGTCTGTGAAGAGGCAGACTGAGAGACGTAGCTAAAACGGTGAAGAACTCGATAGTCACTAGCATGTAGGGCAATAGACCGCTCTAGAGAAGGGATAACCTCAGATGTCAACGTCTCTCAAAGAACAAACAACCACGAAGCAGTGAGAATTTTTACCTATTCCAATAATACCCCGATTGTTAAGTTTGTTAAACATATCTTTCGTTTTTATACCCATTTATTCATCCGTAATTTCTCGATATCCCGACAAAGCCATAACTATTTATCTACTCTTGATGGAACATTCATTCATTTTTGTCTTTGGTGTTTTGATTCCTAAAAGTGCTGAAACTTCCTTCAGATAAGGTCTCTAGCCCTAAATTGGAAGGTTTTGGGTTGGGAGGCGAGGCCCTACTTTGTTTCGGAAAGATGAGTTAAATGTCCAGTGTTGGTTATATTTCTCTACATAAATGTGGGCTTTTCCTCCAGGCACCTCTGTATTAGGGTCAATACTCTAGAGCTTGCTGGTAAACTTTAAGTGAGTGGCTGAATCTCACCTATCTGGGTGATGACGGTTTGATATTTGAATTTCAGTATCAAAAAAGAGTGGGTGAAGTGCTGAACACTTCACCCACTCTTTTTTGAACTTTTCAACCTAAAGTTGTGGCTACCTACAACCCCTCTATGAGGGTTGAGTCGTAGAGCTTGTCTGCATTGACGGGAGTGTTGATTAAAGAGATCTCTTCGCTGGTCTTAACGGCAAATCTCAGGCTATCCATCACATTGAGTGGATCGCGAGAGTTAAAGACGATGGATTTGTTTTCTGCAACATCAAAAAGGTGAACGGTTGCAAGTTGGTTCAGTACAGCTGATGGCTCAACTCCTAGTTTTTTTGCAACGATCGCATTTGTCTCACCAGAATTACTCCGAACCTCCTTTACCCCACGATCGACGGCACGAATGAAGGCGCGAATTTCCTCCTGTCGAGCTTGAATGACTTCTTCTTTGCCGACCAAACCGACAGGAATGATGTTGGAACCTTTAGAGCTGAACACAATGCTCCCCTTCCCGTCTTTTGCCGCTGTGCTCAAATAGGGTTCATAGGTGACCGCTGCATCAATTTGACCCGCAGTAAAAGCCGTCGCTGCCGCCGCCGCTGGGAGAATCTGCAAGGTAACATCCTTCTCAGTCAGGCCTCCTTGTTCCAAATACTTGCGCAGGAGCAATGCTTGCAGGGGAAGACTTTCCCAGGCGATCGCCCTTCCCTTCAAATCTTCAGGGCCCTGAACATTCCGAGCCAGAATTCCATCAGCCCCATCAGAATAGTCGGATAACATGATGAGCCGTAATGTGGGATCTTGACTGGCCATGACCACCACATCGGGCCCTCCAGTCCAGGCTAGATCCAGCTTGCCAGCTAGAAGCCTCGTATTAACATCTGTCGCAATTTGGAAGTAGGTATCAGTAACTTCTACCCCCTCCTCTCGAAAGAAACCTTTTTCTAGGGCTACATAATAGCCTGCAAACCCAGGCCAGGGAGATGAACCAACAACCAAAGGAGGATTAGTAGATTCTGAAGGGGCCTGGCCATTACAGGCTACTAGAATAGCAGCGGTCGCAATGGCTAACCCAACAAACGCCACTACACGGCGCAGCAGTTGGTTCAGCATGAGGAGGGTTTAGGTAAGTAATAACGATGGCTTTAGGGTAAAACTCCGCTATGCGCCTCTCGATGATGGCATGGGACTTTAAATAGCAGTGCTCTCAACTACTTAAAAAAGCCATCTCTATCTCCCAACTGCATAGAAATGACTGCTATGGGATGAATCGCATGGGAAGTGAGATGCAATACCTGTATCTATACTCACATAAGTCTTCTCTTGTTCCCAGACACCTTCACTTTCCCAGCAATTCTCAGTATGGGCATCAAAGCCAAGAGTTCACGCCCTACGGGCGTGAACTCTTGGCTTTGATGCCCGAGAACCGCGCGCCAAAGGCGCGCGGTTCTCGGGCCTGATTTCAAAATGAGAATTGCTGTCACTTTCCTCCTGCTTAAAGCATAAATAAAACTTGAGCGGCACAAAGCTAGCGTCGGGGTTTGTATTCTTAGGCAAAAAACAGTACAGCTTTAAACCATAATTGGCATACTGAAGCGAAGTTACCTGGGACGGTTCAACCATGAAACACACCTACGTACTGACCCTGGCTCTAGCATTTCCCTTAGGGACGGCAGAGGCAAATGCGCCATTGAACCTCCCACTTTTGACAACTGCCCCGGCTCTAGCTCAGCAAGTTCCAGAGGGAGTTCAGGTTGTGCGAGGCGATCGCTGGTCTTTCGCTATACCTCAAGACTGGCAGGCAACTCAATACGCGTCGCCAAATATCGGCAATGTCTCGTTAGTCGCTCAATACGAGTCACCCGATGGAGCCATCTTTGTCAACATGGTGACGGAACCTTATCCGGGTGATGCGACTTCTTATCTAGAGCTGAACCTGCAAAATATGCAAACCTTCGGCTTTGTGATTCACTCTCAGAAGCCAATAATGATGGGTTCCCTGGCTGGAGCCGAGGTCGAGTCATCACTGCCAGAAATAGGCATTCGGGTGTTACAACGATTTGCGATCGCTAACCAAACCGGATACGTCTTAACCTGCCGTACGCTTGAAGACGCATTTTCTGAGTACCGTAGCCAGTGCAGTCAGATTCTTAACACCTTGCAGGTTAATCCATGAACTCGCCAGTTTCGGGTTTTGCCTCAATCAAGAAGAGAGGTGGACGCAAAGCTTCCACCTCTTTTCTTGATTGAGGCAGTTTCAGGTCTTGCTTAATCTATTGAGGAGAGGCGGACACAAAGTGCCCATCTCCCTTTTTGATTGAAGCAGTTTCAGGTCTTGCCGAGTTTAGTAAAGAGAGGTGGACGCAAAGCGCCCACCTCTCTTCCAGGTTGCGTGATCGTGTTCAGCGCTGCTTACTTTTCGGGTAACTCGTACTGGCCCACAATTCGCTTGGCGAACTCAGGCACATGAGCCGCTAACTTCTGCGGGTAGTTACGGCGTACAAATAGATAATTGCGGGTGAAATGGGAGTCAATGGAAAAACGGGCATATTCCAACCCTTTAGGTCCAATTCTCTCAATGAACACTCCCATGAGCTTGGCTGCCCACATCGGTAAAGTGACACCCTTGTCGTAAGCAGGGATGCTTTGTTGTACAGCGGCTTTGCGATCGCCCTTCGACATCACGGGCTGTGTCTCGATCAGCTCATTTACCAGATCCAACATTTCCTGCCCAGTCTCGTTTCGCACCACAAGCCACTGCCAACCGAAAGGCGCACCCATGTACCCCACCACCAGATCCGCCAGGGAATTGACGTAATCAAAGCAACTCATGCACGAGGGAGCAAACACATCCTTTAGTTGATTCGTTTTCAGGCCAAAGAAAGGCACCGTCTCGACAGAACCATCCTCATGCTTGAAGTGAACCCGGAAATCTTGCATGAACTCGTAGTACACCACAGTTTCGGGCGATCGGCTGGTTGTGTCGAGAAACTTTTGGAGCCCAGCGCGGGTTACGTTGTCCACACAAGGGGTTCCCAATACATACAGCTTCTCTAGCCCCAGTTTGTCTTGCACCGCTCGCAATGCCTGAATTTGGCAGCCTACGCCGATGACTAACAGCCGCTTCATCCCAGACTGCTCCACCTGCTCCAGCACCGACAGGTTAGGGGAAAGGGTTGGCTTATTGACCCGGGCCGCGAGGATTTCCTCCGGCGTGCGCGCGATAACAGGCATGGGTTGAAAGCGATCTTCTTTCGTGTTTTGCACACAGACCACCCCTTCCACCATGCCCCGCTTTAGCATCTCGATGGCGATTGTGCTGACAATTCCCGTCCACTGAGCACCTGGAATCGGCTCTATTTTGCGAGCCGCCATCATGGTTTTTTGTACGCCAAAGTAGAGCTCGTCAGGGTTGTCGAGATCGCGCGATCGCCCATGAGACGTCTGTTCCAGGTTGTCAAATTGTTGGTTCAGGAAGGCACAGGCTTCCTTGACGTAATGAATGTAGTGAGTGTCACAAAAGCCACATTCACTGCAGAGTTCTTTAGCAGGACGGACGCTGCCCGGTTTTAGAGCTTTCGCTTTTTGGTGGGCCTTAGATGGGGTAGGTTCCGGGTGAATTGCTGTCATTGAAAGGTATTTATGAATCCGGTTTAAAGCTGCTCGTCTATAGACCACAATACCCCAGAGCTAGAACCATCATCTTAGAGGCTGTTTGAAAAGTTGATTTTTTATGCGCTGTACCCACAGAAAATCAACTTCTCAAACGGCCTCTGGCTTTCGTAGCGTCAGATCAGAATAAGCTTAAGCTCACATTTCTATGGGTAGAGAGCGTACACAAGAATGAAAGCTTTGCGAGGGAGGTAGGCAAACCTTCTCTCTCTAATAAGAAATGCAACTGTAACTGCGTGTAACCAACTCCAAAGAATTGAATCAAGCGATGCAGAGATCAAAATGTGCGTGTTAGGGTGCGAGTAATTTCATGGCCGTTTTCCTTGGGCTTTTCCAAAAGCTCCCATGATTTTGGGTGCTTACGCCTCATATTTGAGCTTGGGAAGGCCCTCTTTATTTCTGTTCATCCTTTACACATTCCCATACTCAGGAGGACGCTGATGGCTCTACAAATTCCCCCCAACCCTCCATCCATCTCGCCCAGTCAGATGAATTTGTTACGGATTATTGCCTCGATGGCCTGGTCGGATGGAAACCTGGCTGACGAAGAAGTGGATCTGATGCTCGATCGCTTTAGTGGAATGTTTGCTGCTGACGCGCCCCAACAAGATGCACTGCGTCAAGAACTGCGGGATTATTTGATGCAAAATATTCCTTTGAGTGAATTGATCCCACGGCTTCAAACGAGCGCAGAGCGGGAGCTAGTACTCCGGCTTGCCTATGAAGTGATCCATTCCAGTGCTCGTACGCCAGACGAGGATTTGGTGAACGCGGATGAGGCAGCTGCCTACCGTGAATTGGTCGGACTTCTAGGCTTTGCCCCAGAAACTGTCGAACGGATTCAGGCAGAGGCTCTAACATCTTCAGAGTCAGGAGCCAGTTTGGTTGAACTCCTATCCCAACAGCTTGAAGAGTTTATCCATCGCTAAAAGTTATTTAGCTATTTTAGAGGATGTTTGAAAAGTTCCGAGAAGCTTGATTTTTTGTACGTGTAGCACACAAATCAAGTTCTCAAATACCCTTCTAAAAAGTTGGTTTTTGGGGTGTAAGCATCCGAAGAACCAACTTTTTATTTAGTTGATATAACCTGACACAACGGAGGTAGGACAGGATATTGTGAACAGCCACGCTGCACGTAGCTGTCCAAAAATATTCTTCCTGCTTTTAAATATATAGTTCTACTCAGTACGAAACAAAGAAGAGAACTACCTTCAAAATCCAGATTTTTTTGTCGTGAGGGCTTCGCTTTTATCACGGGAAAATCTGGATTTTAGAGGTTTTGTTCTGTACTGAGATAGCGCTACAACAATCAACATAATTTAGGGCAAATATTTATATTTGTAAATTTGGATTCTCCTTCTAAAGGAGTGAGTTTTGTGGTTAAAACAGACACAAAATCAATCTTCTAAACGATAGGGTTGAGGTTATAAGGCGGTGATAGAGCCTTTACTAGGGCGAGAGTGAGGACTCTACCTAATTCTTTCCTTTTTCTGTTATTTGGTAGGCGATCGCGAAATATTCAGATAAGGATTGAAAACTATTGAGAATCTTTTGAACGGAAAAAGGAAGAAAAACAAAATCAGATTTTCATAACAATGTGTGGAAAGACTCGTTCTGTATGGGTTTAGCCCATTAGTTCCCTATTTCAATGCAGGAATAATGGAAACACATTCAGTGTTCGAAGATGAGTCTTTGTCCATGTCTTTTTCTCACAGCCACGTTCTAGTTTTAGGACAACCATCTGATGACCTGCAGCGACTCGTTTCCGTGTTAGCTCGTCTTCGATGCTCGACAGAAATTGCAGATTCCCCTGCTCAGATGATGCTCAAAGCGCAAAGAGCTCCCGCTCATCTGGTTATTCTGTCAGGACAACACCATTGGTCTGTCAACCTGGTGCACGACCTGCGAACCCTTGCCAATACTCGTCAGGCGACAATTGTCGTCCTTACTGATTGCCATGCTCCTAGTTGGATGCCTTTAGAAGAAACCCCCGGATTGGACGGTTTTCTGGTTAAGCCTCTCAGCAACGACGTCGTGACTTCCCTTGTACAATCGGCATGGGCACGACGATCCTGTTGCCATGAGATCTGACGTATGGAATTTGCTCCGCTTTATCCATTAATTCAGCCTGCGCTAAAGTCTGTTTTTCCCTCATGCCTTTGGGAAGGCTGTGGTGAGAGTAAGACGATCGCTCTCACCTTTGATGACGGCCCTCACCCCCGCTATACCCCTGCTTTATTAGAATGTTTGGACAAACACCAGGTAACGGCCAGCTTCTTTTGGTTGGGTCAGTGTATTGAACGAGCTCCCCAAGTTGCTCGAACTGCTTACGACCAGGGTCATTGGGTTGGGCTCCATGGCTATACCCACCGCTCCTTTCCCTGGCTCTCAACGACCGAGCTAAAGCAATCACTGGAGCAGACTCAAGAGGCGATCGCTCAGGCTTGTCAGCTAGACCCCGCTTACGTTGCCCAACATGTTCGTGATGTGCGTCCGCCCAATGGGTTCTTTACTCCACAAATTCTCACTCAATTGCATAGTTGGGGATACCGTCCAGTGATGTGGAGCGTTGTGCCAGAAGATTGGGTACGCCCTGGAGTTGAAGTCATCGTGAATCGTATTCGTAATCAGATCCGAGACGGCTCGCTCATTGTGCTACACGATGGTTATCACGGCGGCGAAGATGTTGTGGCGATCGTCGATCGAATTGTCCCCATGCTCCGGGATGCTGGCTATGAGTTTGTCACCGTTAATCAGCTCTGGCAGGTGCAGCCTAGTCGTGCTTCTCTTAACCCTCTGACTTAATGTTCATAGGGTTTATGCAGCCCATTTACATCGGAATCTTGAATGGTTGTTGAAAGCTGGGTGAGCTGCATCCACTCCGAATTTCAACAACCATTTCACAATTAATGCACAGCCCGGTTTCTATTAGTTCGGACAGTTTTTCTGAAACCGTTGATTTTGCGTGCGCGAAGCGCACGCAAAATCAACGGTTTCAGAAAAACTGTCCAGAGTATTGTTGAAATTTACCTGACATGATTCCATCTGACATTAGCCAGAGGAAGCCGGGGTGGTCATCTTCCAATAAAAATACACCACTTAGGAGATTTCCAGATAAGAACTTCCCCATTTTTTGGAAAGAGGACGCGGCGAAGCCGCGTCCTCTTTCCAAAAAATGGAGATATTGTTTTTCAGAAACCTCCTTAAATGGGCATTTCTGAGAGCAATGCGATGCCTTATCGCAGAATGCCATTAACCCAGACTAAGGTTTGTTTAGATTGATATTCCGCCAAACCTAAAGAGAGCCCTAAGAGTAGAATGCCATTACGATACTCCCAGCTATGCTGAGATGGTATCGGCATCATTCACGAAGAGGCTCAGGTGCAAGCTACTTGAACATGCAATGCCTACGGGCCTTTCACCTGGTTCTACATCACTAGGCCCAAGCGTGTGTATCATTCCAGTGCCCCCTATTCATGACTTTTTTCCAAGCCAACCGGATGCATTGAGGCTAAAACTGTGCTGCCTCCTGTTATTAGCGAACAAGATATTTTTCCCTTCAAATTCTGGTTTGACGGCAATATCCAGGATGGGATGTACTACCGCAACGAGCTTTACTACCGGCTCTACACGGTTAACATCAGTCGACGAGCCAGACTCTTTCACTATGGCTGCAAACTCGCTAGTCATAGCACGTTGGTACTAACCACTAACCTCCGAGACTGTAGCATTTGGGTTAGCCTACGTGGGCAAACGGCCAGTAGTTTTGGCTCGGCAGTGGGCTTGCCGTCCTTTGAAGAGTTTTTGGCCGGAGCCGAGCAAGCGGTGGCTGACAACCAGACTTAGCATGACTCTCGTCCTGCCAGAGAATTGAGAGCCTTTTGGTCTGCCACCCAACCAGAGCCGAGAGAAAAGCAGGGGTTTTGTGTACAGAAGACACAAAAGGGTGCATAGCCTTGCTAGAACCTCTGTTCTGGAAGGTATATTAAGGTATGTGAAGCAGTCTCAGCGATCGCCCATTTATGCCGTTTATTCATAGTCCCAAGCCCTGGCAACTGCCTGAACGATTGGTCACCTCAGAGTCGACGTTCTTTAATCGACGCCAGTTTATTAAAGGCTTAGTTGGAGCGGGAATTGCAGGGGCCGCCTTACCGCTGGTCGGTTGCCAATCAGGCCAGAATGCTGACAATCCAGTCGTTGGTGTTCGCAACCTTGCGGCCATGCTCAATGAGCAGTTCCGAGACCCAGGCCGACCCCTCACCAATGAAATGCTGGCAGCTAGCTATAACAACTTTTATGAGTACGGCAATTCGAAGCACATCTGGCGGGATGCTCAGGCTTTACAGACCGATCCCTGGCAGGTAGAAGTTAGCGGTCTGGTCAAGAATCCCCGCACCTACGACCTGGATGACCTGCTCAAGCGCTTTCCCCTTGAAGAGCGTATTTATCGCTTCCGCTGCGTGGAAGCCTGGGCTATGGTGGTGCCCTGGCTCGGATTTCCTATGCGCCTCCTACTGGAGGAGGTAGAGCCAACGTCAGCCGCTCGCTTCGTTCGCTTTACCTCCTACTATGACCCGCAGATTACCAAGGGGCCAACATTCCCGCCCTCTCAGTTTTTGCCCTGGCCTTACACGGAGGGTTTACGGGTTGAAGAAATGGCGAATGACCTCGCCTTCTTTGCTGTTGGAATTTACGGCCACACCCTACCCCGGCAACATGGCGCGCCCCTCCGCATGGTAGTGCCCTGGAAGTACGGTTTTAAGGGAGCCAAATCAGTCGTAAAGATTGAATTTATCGATACCCAACCCGCTACCTATTGGAACACGATTAATTCTAACGAGTACAAGTTTGAGTCGAATGTAGAACCGGATGTCCCCCATCCTCGCTGGTCCCAGGCGAAAGAGCGGCTAATTGGCCCCGGCAACAAGTTTGACTGGGAGGAAGTACCGACGCTCCTGTACAACGGCTACGGAGACTATGTCGCGCAACTCTATCAGCGCAGTTAATACATTTGCGTAAAACAGTACCTTCAGTACAAGAGGGATATGGTGTGGGATGTAAAACATTCCACACACACCATATCCCTCTTGTACTGAACCAATTCGCACAGCCTTTATCTCCTGACAAAAATGCCCCCTAAAACAGACCTTAGGAGGTTTCTGCATAAGAATCTACCCAGGATGTTGGTGCTTTGCCCGCTTCGCGGGCAAAGCACCAACATCCTGGGGGTAATTTCATTGTTGGAAATCTCCTTAGGGATATAGTAGGCCGAAATATTATCCAGGCCACACTACGCTTGGACCGAATGACGAACTCAACAGAGATTCTAGAACTTCGACCACTGTATCGACCTGTTGATCCTGCATACCTGGATAAAGAGGTAATGAGAGAACCGTTTGGCTCAACAGTTCAGTCTGAGGAAATTGTTCAGGCTGGTAATCGAGTAATTTGAAGGCAGGTTGCCGGTAAACGGGAACGGGGTAGTGAATGCGTGTTTCAATACCTGCGGTGGCTAAGCCATTCTGAAGCAATGCGCGATTAAGCCGACAGGACTCCGCAATACGAATTACGTAGCGAAAATAAACGTGACCTGTCCCAACCCGATTGGCGATGGGATAAATACCTTTCCCCTGTAAGTATTGCAGCCGTCTGTCATAGTTTTGAGCAAGGCGATAGCGATCGCCATTCCAGCCTGGCAACAGTGGCAGTTTGACCCGCAGAATTGCGGCCTGTAAGGTGTCTAAACAACTACTAACCCCAACCTCAGCATAATGATTTTGACGGGAGGCTCCATAGTTGCGTAGCTGATGAACCCGCTCACTAATCGCAGTGTCACTGGTAACGACGGCCCCTCCGTCTCCAAAGGCCCCTAAACTGAGGGTGGGATAAAAACTAAAGGCAGCAGCGATCCCAACAGAGCCTGCCCGGTAGCCTTCCCGTTCGGCTAGGGGAGCTTGAGCCGCATCCTCAAACACCATTAAGTCATAGGTGCTGGATAGATCCAATATGCGCTGAGGCGAGACCATCTGCCCATACAGGTACACCGGTACAATAGCTCGGGTGCGAGGGGTAATGGCTTTTTCAGCCTCGACTAAGTCAATCAACCCTGTTTCTGCATCGCAGTCTACCAGTATGGGGCGAGCCCCCGTTGCCATGACGCCCAGCACCGTGCCAATAAAGGAATAGGCTGGAACCAGCACTTCATCCCCCTCGCCGATGCCGCAAGCGCGTAAGCCAAGGGTGATGGCGTCCATCCCAGACCCCACCCCAATGCCATAGCGGCATCCCGAGGCGTAGGCAAAGGTTGCTTCAAAATCTTCCACGTCTCGGCCCGGCACAAACTTTCCTTCCTGCCAGACCTGCCGCATCGATTGCTCCAAGTCAAACAGAATGGGCTGATGCTGAAGTTTCAGATCCAGGAAGGGAATCTTACAGGGGGGAAATAAATCTGAGTTACCGCTTTCAGGTAACGGAATCGAGGGCATCGCAACGTGCATGAGTAGGTAGACGAAGCAACAGTCAGGGACAAACTGAAAAACCTGCAGCGCCCTTAAATAGGCTGATTACCTCTATTCTGGATGATCTAGACCAGTCTAGGGGACAGAATCACACTCTGAGGGCAAAAGTCCTGCTAGACGAATTCGTTGAAAGGGCGCATGCCCTGGAATTGGCAGCGTTGTCAGTTGTTGGTCGGGGATAAAGGGCGATCGCCCACCCCAAAAGCATTATGAACTCTTTACACTTCAGGGGGTATCGCTTTTATACGGATCAGTTTGCCCATCTTTCTCAGTAGATTTTCAAAGGATGTTAGAAAAAATCAGAGATAAGCAACTCCTCTGACCGTGTTCCCCTAAAATAATGAGCGAAATCTGTAACAAAAACTTTATGAAAATCGTAGCGCTCATCCCCGGCACCCTGGAAGAGCAGATCTTCTTCTTTCCCACCCTGGACGCGTTGAAGCAAGCTTATCCAAATGCTGAGATAGATGTTGTGGTTGAACCCAGAGCCAAAAGTATTTATCGGCTGAGCAAGTCGGTTCAAGATACCATTCCCTTTGACTTCCAAGCTAACAGCAGTCCGGCGGATTGGGCTAACCTGCTAGGGGTACTGCGCGATCGCTACTACGACATTGGCGTTACCCTCACTCAGAGCAGCACGAGTGGCTTGTTGCTGTGGTTGGCAGGAACCCCGGTGCGTTTGGGTTTTGCTCCCTTTAGTAAACTATTCTTGACCAGCACCGTTCCTTACAAGCCGGACCAGTACCGGCCTCAGGTCTATCATGATCTGCTATCAGGCCTGGGGATTACAACACCGGCCCCAAACCTTGCGATTACGTTGTCTCGCAAAGATTTAGATTGGGCTGAGGCTGAGCAGAAGCGCCTGGGCTTGGCTGGGGGCGGCTATGTTCTGCTTTACGACAATGGGGCAGCTTATCCCACCGCTAGCTGGCAGACGATTATTCAAGATTTCCAGCAAAAACAACCTGGGCTGCCATTAGTATTGTTGCGGGATAGTGGCAATGGCGATTGGGCTAATGAGCTCGCCCAGGCGTTTCCGAAACTCGTGGTGACTCGCCCTGAGGATGCGGGTTTAATGGCGGCGATAGTAGCCGGTGCCAATCTGATGTTAGGGACGGTAGGCTTACCTGTGCAGTTGGCGATCGCGCTCAACGTTTACACGCTGGCTCTGCTTGGCCCCGAAAGCCCTTCCACCTTGTTGCCCAGTAACGAAAAGTTTGTAGGGCTAGCCGCTCCCGATGGGAAGTGGGCCAGCCTGACTCCGGAGACGGTGTTGCAAAAAGTTTGGGGTGGCTAAGCCCTAACCACCGAGCAATTCAAAAAAGCCGTCCTCCAGTTCGTAACCCAGCATTTGGGTCATGAACTTAACCCGTGTGCGGCTCAGACATCCGTGCTGGTGCATCCAATCCAAACAGGCAAATACCAGTTGCATGACAAATAGCTCCAGGGCTTCGGGGTTAAACTGAATGCCTTCGTGGGGGCTAAACTGATGGGGCACGAGCATGGCTGTATAGCGAGCCAACTCACCCTGTTCCCAATCCAGAATGAGGGGTAGCCAGGGGTAGCGTGCATTCAGGCGCACAAACCAGAGCCGCACTTCAGGAATCTCTGAGTACTCCCGAGGATCAGACGGGTCTCGGGGTAAATCAATGGCAAACTGTATCCGTAGGGGATCTGCACCATTGGTTGAGTCGAAAGCTGTTTTGAAGCCACTTGCCTGGAGCCAGGGCTTGAGAACGGTTTCGATAGGAGCTAGATCCAGGCTATTGAAGGTATCTGCATTTAGCGAAATTGTGGTTGTCATCGAAGCTCAGAGATGCGATCGCATTAAGTACACCTTTTCTAGCCTAGGGCAGGGCATGATGATTCAACCCCTAATCCCTCAGAAATCTCCCAGAAATCCTACAGGGACAACGATAGACAGCCTACTCAATCTTAAGTTAAAGTGGTAGTGAGTATGAATAAGGGTCGAGTTCAAGGATTGACCCATTGTGCCTGCCTTTGAGTCTCATCCACCGTTCTATGAAGCAGGTAACTCTCCTGGCAGTTCTCCGTGTAAGCCCAGTGTGGGTGTAAACAGTACTAATTCAATAGTGCAGGCGTTTACAATAGAGATCAGGTGAGGGTATTTCTCTATATCCATCTCAATTCCCTTACGAGTCTGTCCTATGGATAGTGAAGTCACAATTCAACGCCCCATTCGTTCCCTGGAGGATGCCTTAAACCGTTGCCAGGCATTGGGGATGCGTGTTAGTAAGCAGCGACGCTTCATTTTGGAGTTGCTTTGGCAGGCTCAGGAGCATATGTCTGCCCGAGAAATTTACGATCGCCTCAACCGACAGGGTAAAGATATTGGGCACACGTCCGTCTACCAAAATCTAGATGCCCTTTCCGAGCAAGGGGTCATTGAGTGTATTGAGCGTGCTGATGGGCGTCTTTACGGCAACATCAGCGATCCTCACAGCCATATCAACTGCCTGGACACCAACCAGATTATGGATGTTCATGTTGAATTGCCTGCTGATTTGTTGCGGCAGATCGAAGAACAAACAGGGGTTAAAATCACGAACTACACCATTGACTTCTATGGTTATCGTAATTCCTCAGTTGAGAATTAAGAGGTAGTATTGTGTGGATAGGGTGTGGTGGCAGGGACGCGTCGTGCCTCTTTCACCACAGCCCATCCGTTTGAACTGAGCCCATTAGGACAGAAATTAAAAAACAGGGGGAAGATCAATCAACTGATCTTCCCCCTATTTTTATAGCTGGGGTACCTGCATTCCCCGCTGTACCGCCGGGCGAGCTAGCAGTTCATCGTGCCATCGCTTGACGTGGGGAAAGGGTTCTAGGGTAAGACCTGCTTTTTCGCCCGTTACCTGATAACTATTAACCCAGGGAAAGGTTGCTATATCAGCGATGGTGTAGTCAGCTCCTGCTAGATAAGCATTCCTTTCAAGTTGCTTGTCCATCACGCCGAGTAACCGTTTCGCTTCGTTGGTATAGCGCTCGATGCCATAGGGAATCTGCTCGGGAGCGAAGTTGCGGAAGTGGTTCATTTGCCCAAACATGGGGCCGACACCGCCCATCTGGAACATTAGCCATTGCAGGGTTTGCGATCGCCCTACCAAATCTGTTGGCAAAAATTTTCCTGTTTTCTCTGCCAGGTAAATCAGGATAGCACCCGATTCAAAGACATTAAGCCCGGTGTCGTGATCAACAATGGCTGGAATTTTGCTGTTGGGATTGATTGCCACAAATTCTGGTGTAAACTGATCCCCTTTACGGATATCAATAACGTGGGGCGTGTACTTCAATTCTGTTTCCTCCAACATGATCGAAGCTTTACGACCGTTGGGGGTGGTGAAGGTATAGAAATCAATCATGGTTGATCCTTGTAGGTTTTTCGAATGTGTTGATTTTAGGCGCGACACAGCAAAATCAACACATTCGAAAAATGTCCCAGATTCACCTTTTGATGAATTCGCCCAGAGGGGGGAACCTAAATCAAACTGAACTCATCAACAGCAATGGGCGTTTAGGAGCGATATTGGGCATTCTAATACGGACCAATTCTGTGTTTGTTCACCTACGTTCTTGTTGGGAAGATTTACCATGACTGAACCTGGAAATTCGTCGGAATCTCAAAATACAGGGTTAAAGGGATTCAAGGTTACCTTGATGCAGGGCATCATCGGAGCCATTACCCTGGCGGCGACAACAGCAATTCCTCTTCTTGTACAACGAGCACTTTCGCCCCAACCTCCCGTGGTTCCGGCACAGGTTGTACCTACAACTACGGCCCCAGCTAATACGTCGGTTCAAAGCTCACCAACATCGACGGAACAGCCGTCTGTAGAGCCATCTGAAAGAAACAGCGATCGCAAAGGCCGTAAAAAGAAGAAAGATTAAGAACTGGAACTACAAGCTAAACCTTTGAGCGTGAAATGAGACATTTCACGCTCAATTTCTGGTGAATTGGCGATCGGCTGCAACGTCTACGACAGCGACATAGCCATTCTCAGCTCTCAGCGCTGACGGTTTGTGTGACTACTTCCGGTTGAGGAATGGAATCCACCACTTTTTTGGTGAAGCTGAGTTTTTGATCCACCACATCTACCATGATGGTGTCGCCAGAGATAAACGTGTTTTCCAACAGCTTGGTAGCCAGGGGATTTTCAATTTCCCGCTGAATGGCACGTTTTAGAGGGCGGGCACCATAGACCGGATCGTAACCAGCATCGGCAATGTGATTTTGGGCTTCGTTGGTAAGTTCTATCGAAATCTTCTGCTCCTGTAGCAAGCGATGGATACGCCGGAGTTGAATGCCGACAATCTGCCGCAATTCCTTCAGGTCAAGGGCGTGGAACAGGACAATGTCATCCACCCGGTTGAGAAACTCTGGGCGGAAGTGCTTGCGAAGGGCATCCATCACCCGCTTTCGCATCTGCTCGTACTTGGAGTCATCACCAGAGACATCCAGAATGTGATCGCTGCCGATGTTGCTGGTCATCACAACGATCGCATTTCGAAAGTCTACGGTTCGCCCCTGCGAATCAGTGATGCGGCCGTCATCCAGCATTTGCAGCAGGATATTGAATACGTCGGGGTGAGCCTTCTCGACCTCGTCCAGCAGCACGACGCTGTAGGGTCGACGACGCACAGCCTCCGTCAGTTGGCCGCCTTCTTCATAACCAACATACCCGGGAGGCGCCCCGACCAAACGGGAAACGGCGTGCTTCTCCATGTACTCCGACATATCAATCCGCACTAGGGCTTCTTCAGAGTCAAACAAACATTCCGCTAGCGCTCGGGCTAGTTCTGTCTTCCCGACCCCTGTTGGGCCCAAGAACATGAAGGAACCAATGGGCCGACCGGGATCCTTCAAACCCGAACGGGCCCGACGAATGGCTGCCGATACGGCCGCGACCGCTTCTTGCTGGCCGATTACCCGCTGATGCAGGAATGATTCGAGAGTCAATAGCTTTTGCCGTTCGGATTCGAGCAGACGATTCACCGGAATGCCCGTCCACTTAGCGACAATCTCTGCAATGTCCTCCTCCGTCACCTGTTGTTTCAGCAGAGCCGAACCACTACGATTCTGAATTTCCAGGAGGGCTGCTTCCTTGGCTTCTAGATTTTGATGGACTGTCTCCATCTGCCCATACTTCAGTTGAGCAACGGTGTTGAGGTCGTATTCCCGCTCTGCCTTTTCAATTTGGCGGCGTAGTTTTTCTTCCTCTTCCCGCAGAGCTTTAATTTCGTGCTGAATATTTTTCTCGGCTTCCCACTGCTCCGTCAAGCTTTGTTTGCTAGGCGTAAGGGTGGCAATATCGTTCTCCAGTTGGGTTAGCTTGTCCTTTGAAGCACGGAAGGCAGGGTTACTGAAGCCAAGACGAGCGCCTTCACTTTCAAGCGATCGCTTCTCAATCTCCAATTGTCGAATTCGCCGCTCAATCGTTTCCAACTGTACTGGCTTGGAAGTGGCCTCCATTTTTAGCTTGGCCGCTGCCTCATCCACCAGGTCGATCGCTTTGTCGGGGAGGAAGCGATCGGTGATGTAGCGATCGCTCAGTGTCGCCGCAGCAATCAGTGCTGCATCCGTAATGGTGACGTTATGATGCACCTGATAGCGGTCCTTCAGGCCTCGCAGAATGGAGATCGTGTCATCAACAGTCGGCTGACCAATGTAAACCTGTTGGAAGCGCCGTTCCAGGGCCGCATCCTTCTCGATGTGCTTCCGGTATTCATCCAAGGTCGTTGCACCAATACAGCGCAGTTCGCCCCGAGCCAGCATGGGTTTCAACAGGTTTCCCGCATCTGTGGTGCCCTGGGAAGAACCTGCGCCGACGACCGTATGCAGTTCGTCAATGAAAAGGACGATCTGTCCTTCGGAGTTGGTGACTTCTTTCAAGACAGCCCGTAGCCGTTCTTCAAACTCACCACGATATTTGGCTCCAGCAATGAGAGCACCCATGTCCAGGGAGATCAGCGTGCGGCCCTTGAGGGATTCCGGCACGTCCTCTTTGACGATGCGCTGGGCTAAACCTTCGGCGATCGCCGTCTTGCCCACCCCTGGTTCGCCAATCAACACCGGGTTGTTCTTGCTCCGGCGGGATAACACCTGTACGACTCGACGAATTTCTTCATCCCGCCCAATAACGGGGTCTAGCTTGTTCTCCCGGGCTAGCTCCGTCAAATCCCGCCCGAACCGCTCAAGGGCGGCATACTGAGATTCAGGATTTTGACTGGTCACTTTTTGGCTGCCCCGTACGGTTTTTATCGCGACTTCTAGCTGCTTGACTTCTACATTGGCTGTACGAAAAAGGCGATGGCCTACCCGGTCTTCTTCTGCTAGAGCAATGAGTAGGTGCTCAACGGAAATAAACTCATCTTGAAAGATTTTGCGAGCTGCCTCTGCTTTGTCTAAAAATAGATCCAATCCACGACCCAGGAAGAGCTGGTTGAGATCAGCAGCAGAAACTTTCGGTTGTCGCAGGGCAAAGGCATCCAACTGCTGCCGCAATCGAGCCGGGTCCATTCCGGCTTTCTCCAGAATGGTGTTCACCATGCCTTCTTCCTGGTCCAGAAGGGCGATCGCGACGTGCTCAACTTCCAGGTTCTGTTGCCGATAATTGCGGGCAACGTCCTGGGATTTAACGATGGCATCCCATGCTTTTTCAGTGAACTTCTTGGGATCAGTTGGCTGCATAGTGGATTGACGTTCCCTGGGACCCGTGTGTGTTGCTGTGTTGCATTGTTGCATTCTGCAACATCTATTGTAACAACGGCAGGACTTTCGTATCGTGATGGACTTTTGTTTGAAGAACTGTGATATCGGGGGTTCGGCTCCTGTTCGCTCAGGGCGATCGGTTTTCGGGCTGCAAAGCTGAGGATTTATGCCCGTAGGGCACGAACTCCCAGCTTTGAAGCTCCCGATCAGAATGGCTGGGAGCGATCGCCCTCAACCCGATTTCTCAGAAACCTGTGTTAAATCACTACCAGACTTGCCTAGAAACCTACCTGTAAGCTGAAGAGGATTGAAGGCAAACTGGCCTGTAGCTGTCAAATCTAATTCATATCTAAAATTTATACCAAGAGGGGTTTTCCCTCCTCGACTGCATCTGCCCCATGCCCACCCCCGACTTTTATCCGCCCCGGCTCAATCCTGCTCTGGTAACGCTACTCCAGATCATTGCTCCCCTCCTGGGGCGATGGCGCTATCGGATCAAACTCCAACTAACGGAGGGATCGCGAGAACGTTTTCGTGCGGTCGCAAATTATCCCCTTCTATTGTTGCCGAATCACCCGACCCATGTAGATTGGATGGCCATGTTTCTGCTATCCGGTCAGGTGCATGATCAGTTTCATTTCTTAGCCGCGATTGAGCGGTTTCGGGGGGGTGAGGGCTGGTGGCTGCAACGGATTGGAGCTTACTCGGTGCGGCGGGGGTTGGGCGATCGATCCAGTGTGGCCCAAACCTTGGAATTGCTGAGCCAGCCTCACTGTCGCCTGGTCATCTTTCCCGAAGGCGGTTACTCCTTCCAAAATGACACCGTTATGCCATTTCGAGCTGGAGCCGTACAGATTGCTTTGCAATCGATGGCACGCCAGGTGCGCCAGGGCAATCCTGTACCAGACCTGATGGTTCTTCCGGTCAGTCTGAAATACCGCTACACCAGCAATATGACCTCGGTAATCGATCGCACCCTACAACGGCTGGAGCGCACGTTTGATATCACTCCCAATACCAGCGATTTTTACCAGCGGCTGATTCAGGTGGCCGACTATTGCATGATGGGGCTGGAGCAGGAATATGGCCTGGTTATCGAGCGAGGGCTGCCCTGGAACGAACGCATTCAGCTAATTAAGGATCACGTTCTGCAATGCTGCGAGCAGGTATTAGATATCAATCCAGTCCCAAATGAACCTTTACGGGAACGGGTATATCGCGTGCAACGCACCCTGGATGCTCAAACAGCAAGCTTTATGCTGGATGACACCTGGACCTATGAGGCGATTCAAACGGCTACGGCTCGTTTGCTTAATTTCGATGCCATCTACTATGGCTATGTCGCGACTGATCCAACACCCGAGCGGTTTCTTGACACGCTGATACGTTTGGAGCGTTCCATCTTTGGCATTGATCAGCCACCCTCGAAGGGCGATCGCATTGTCGAAGCCCACATTGGTGACCCCATAAATCTGAAGAATTGGTTTGAGGAGTACCGACGCGATCGCAGTGCTACCACTGACCACCTCACTGAAAAACTCCGCCAAGAGGTGCAGAATGGCCTTGATCGTATGAACCGCTCAGGCTTTAACTTGCGTCTGCCACCCCCAAGCCAGCCACCGTTGTGAGACTTTACAAGCTTATTCAGAGTTTTGGGATGTAAGGAGCTAGCGTAGGCTCCTTACATCCCAAAATTCAAGCAACATCATCAACCACCGCTCTGTTTAGTGGGATACCCCAGCTGCGTTAGCAGTTGCACTAATTTCTGGCGGTGATCCCCTTGAATCTCTAACGTGTCGTCTTTGACGGTGCCGCCCGTGCCACATTGGGCTTTCAATTGCTTCAGTAATTTAGCCAGAGTCTCAGGGCTGGACTGAAATCCACTGATAACAGTCACAGTTTTTCCTCCCTTTCCTTTGCGAGTCGTTTGTACTCGCAAGGATTGCTGATTCGGCGGCAAATCCGGAACAGCTCGCTGCATGGCGGCGTTTGGTTCTCCAAACTCTTGCCAAACAACACGGGGGGCTGGCTCCCCTTCACTCGATTTACGCTTTGCTGCCATGCCGATAGTTCACCTTACAAAATGAAGAACGGGGATAGGTAGAAGACCACAGCCCCGGAAACTATTTTAAGAAATAAGTAACCCGAGTTCGGGTTAAGGGATTTTTGAGGGGCGCGCAAAGCACCCCTCAAAAATCCCATTTTGGTGTGTGCAGAGCGTACGCCGAAATGGGTGCTTAGGTTCCGTGCTTGTTTCAGGATTGCACGAGATTTGTAGTTTCCTGCCACAGCAGCTAACTACAGAAGTGAAACACGATCGCCTTCATTGGGGTAAGCCACTCAATCCCCCTATAATGAAGGTCGATCCACATTACAGCTTGGCAACCGTGACTCTCACTCCGCTTCCCAACTCTCAATCCAACAGCACACAACGCCCTGATAGCCAGGGGCGTTTTGGTCAGTTCGGTGGAAAATATGTGCCTGAAACCCTGATGCCAGCCCTGACAGAACTGGAGCAGGCTTTCTATCACTATTGGGAAGACCCAGCCTTTCAAACAGAGCTGAGCCAACTGCTGAAGGAGTATGTAGGTCGGGCGACGCCCCTCTATTTTGCGGAGCGGTTGACTCAACACTATGCCCGCCCCGATGGTAGCGGCCCTCAGATTTATCTGAAGCGCGAAGATCTGAACCACACAGGGGCTCACAAAATCAACAATGCCTTGGGGCAAGTCTTGTTAGCCAAGCGCATGGGTAAGCAGCGCATTATTGCTGAAACAGGCGCAGGGCAACATGGCGTTGCCACCGCCACGGTTTGTGCTCGATTTGGGCTTCCCTGCGTTATCTACATGGGCGTGCAGGACATGGAGCGACAAGCCCTTAACGTATTCCGGATGCGGCTGATGGGTGCAGAAGTGCGTCCTGTCGAATCGGGCACAGGTACTCTGAAAGATGCGACTTCAGAAGCGATTCGGGACTGGGTCACTAATGTAGAAACCACCCACTATATTCTGGGTTCTGTTGCGGGTCCGCACCCATACCCTATGATCGTGCGGGACTTCCATCGGGTAATTGGTCTGGAAACCCGGGCTCAGTGCCAGGAGAAGTGGGGTGGATTACCCAATATTTTGGTGGCTTGTGTGGGAGGCGGTTCCAATGCTATGGGGTTGTTCCACGAGTTTGTCAATGACAGCTCTGTACGGTTGATTGGCGTGGAAGCCGGTGGTGAAGGCGTTGAGTCAGAGAAGCACGCAGCTACGTTAACTCGGGGTCGTGTGGGTGTGCTGCATGGGGCAATGAGCTATTTGTTGCAGGATGAAGATGGCCAGGTCATTGAACCTCATTCCATCAGTGCGGGCCTCGATTATCCGGGTGTCGGTCCCGAGCATAGCTATTTGAAAGATTTAGGTCGGGCTGAGTACTACAGCGTGACGGATGCTGAAGCGCTGGAAGGTTTCCAACAGCTTTCTCGCCTGGAAGGAATTATTCCCGCCCTGGAGACAGCCCATGCGATCGCCTATCTTTCGACTCTCTGTCCCCAACTTTCTGGCAATCCTCGTATTGTCATCAACTGCTCGGGCCGGGGTGACAAAGATGTACAGTCTGCGGCTAAGTACCTGAACTTGTGATGATTCCTCGGTGGATTCTGCACGGCTTTGCGGCGATCGCCCTCCTGTTGGGGGATAAATTGCCGCAAGCCTGCAATCAGTTACCTATCCCACCTATTGGCTCCAATCCTTCTGCAACAACACCTGCTTCACCCGAGCTACCGAGTAACGCTCTGGAGCAAAAGGTTTTTGAACAGATCAATGCCTATCGTCAGTCCAAAGGGATGCCTCCTCTGGCCTATAGCTCTGTGATTGCCCAACAATCCAAGCAACACAGTGTTGAAATGTCCCAGCAAGGAGCGATCAACCATAATGGCTTTGAACAGCGGGTGGAGGCGATCGCGCAATCTATTCGCTATCGCAGTGCTGGTGAAAATGTTGCCAGTAATCGGGGTTATGCTGATCCCGCTGCTCAAGCGGTTATAGGTTGGCTCAATAGCCCCGGTCATCTGCACAATATTGAAGGCAATTTCAATTTGACGGGAGTTGGAGTCGTTCAAGCACCCGATGGTACGTACTATCTAACGCAAATTTTTATTCGTCGTCCCTAAATAGAAGACCTATGGCTATTGCAGATTTTCAGGTATGCGATCGCGACATTCCCGATGATGTGCTGAGTGTCTTTTTAGAGGCAGAGGCGATCGCCGTCGATACAGAAACGATGGGCTTATTGCCTCAGCGCGATCGACTTTGTTTGATACAACTTTGCGACCCTTTTGGAAATGTGGCAGTGGTCCGCATCGCTCGCGGTCAGCTGGAAGCTCCAAATCTTAAACAGTTGTTGGAAGCTCCAAATGTTACCAAGGTCTTTCATTTCGCCCGGTTTGATTTGGCGACCTTGCGCTATCACCTTGCTATTTACACAACACCAATTTTCTGTACAAAAGTTGCCAGCAAACTAGCACGTACATACACTCCCAAACATGGCCTGAAAGATCTGGTTATGGAGTTAGAACGAGTTGAACTTGACAAAAGTGCCCAAAGCTCAGATTGGGGAAACGTTGCTAGTTTATCCGACGAGCAACTCCGCTACGCAGCTAACGATGTGCGCTACCTCATCAGCGCACGCCAAAAACTCATTACCATGCTGGAGCGAGAAGAACGTTTGGAGCTAGCCTATGATTGTTTTGCTTGCCTCCCAACAATCGTTTCTCTTGACTTACAACAATACAACAATGTCTTTGAACACTAGGGTTGGCCTTAGAGGTTTTCTGTACGTGAATCACCTGAAAAAATAGTCTTCTCGTCAACTTACACCCACTTTAAAGAGAACAAGGAGGGCGTGAAAGCTTTGTCTTTATGCCCTCCTTTTTATAGCGCTGTGCCAGTGCGTTAAGTACAGTGGTGTGGGGCACGAAGTGCCCCACACCACTGTACTTAACGCACTGGCACAGCGCTATATAGTCTTTGTTACGTTAACCTGAGTTCGGGTTAACGGCGTTTTCGAGTGCCGCGCAACGCGCAGCACTCGAAAACGCTCATTTTGGCGTGCGCAAAGTGTACGCCAAAATGAGCACTTCAGCTTATCCCGAACTGAGATTAGGTTAGCTCAGACATTAGAGGAAGTGGGATCAATACTCTCCCTCTCTCCACTAACGTGGCGCTAGCAATAGTGTGAGATATGGACAATAACGGATTCTATTTGCTATTCACTAAATGGTGCATCAAAAATCAACTCCTGTTCAGGATTCATGATGTAGTCATAATCAAAAATAAGTGAATTTGGATGACGAATGATGGAAAAACCAAAGTGAGACACAATGTCTGTTGTGAACGTCACCATGACCAATTCCACTAATTTCTTTTCAGAAATTTCGGGCTTTTGAACAAAGTAGTCTCGCTTTGCAAAGAAGACACCTGCATCCTTCGGAACGATGATGCTATTGACTCGATGCGTATGTTGAATTGGCTTAATGTAAAGCGAGATAAATTCATCCTGGTTTCGTTGTAGACGGTATAACCGCTCATGTTGCCGCCAGCTCATACGGAACATCATTTTGAGCAGTTCAAATCCCAGGATGTAATTGAATACATTATTTCGTTCTTCTGTACTGAAAACGAGTCGTAGCGCCGATTCCAAATATAAATCGGGTTGCCGCCGAGCATCTTGAGCCGAATGAATATAAAACTGTCGAATATACTGCCGCAGTACCGCTGCACTCAGATCCGTCTGAATGCGAAACATTGCCAAGTAGTCCCGAACCCGTTGCTCTGTATCCTTATCATCAAGCTGTCGGGAAACTAGACCATCAGCAGTATAGTCATCCAAGAACTCCGCCTGCATTTCGGGTGAAGCGGCACACATAAGGTAGCACAACGAAAGGACATAGCGACGCTGATGCCAGGGAAGGCTCTCAGCCCAAATTTTAGCCTGGAGGGGCAGTTTACCCAAGATACCTTCTGACGGCGAATGCCAGGATTCGTCTTCCAGATTCTCCATCTCGTCCCAAAAAAAAGCTTTCACCATCGGGAGTGAGGTCCTATCGCTACAAGATGAAGCCAACTAGCCTAGGCACCCTGATTTATCGCTCTAAAGAATCTGAGTTCAGCCATTGTGCCAACTTCATTGTGCCCTAAGGCATATTGACAGTCCCCAGGGATTGCAATGAATTTTATATATTACATTCTCTACTCCCACTGTTTTGTGTAACAGTATGGCTAGCGAAAAACCCTAAATTCTTTACCAAAATCTCATCAGCTCTAAACTCTAATAAAGCTTGTACGGAGGGTATCATTTATGTCCCTATATGGGTTGATTAAGTACAGGAGATGTGGGACGCAGCACCACACTATCTCCTGTACTTAGGAGATTTCCAGTAATGAAATTCCCCCCAGAATGTTGGTGCTTTGCCCGCTTCGCGGGCAAAGCACCAACATTCTGGGTAAATTCTTATGCAGAAACCTCTTTACATCACTTTGTGCTTGAATCAGCCATAGCTGTTTTTGTGAGAGCCGTGTGGAGTGTGGCTCTCACAAAAACAACCAAAATTTAAGCGCTTGAAAAGCGCTGTAATCAATCGGAGTTTGGGTTAAATAATGACGAAAAAAGGACGGGATTGTTCCCGTCCGTTCATTCTGATTGAGATGTAGCTACGAGAAACCCAACCGTTATTAGGTAAGCGCTTCTGCGCCCCCAACCACCTCCAGAATTTCCTGGGTAATAGCAGCCTGACGCGCTTTGTTGTAAGAAATTGTCAGGGTACTGATGAGCTGTGATGCGTTATCACTCGCGTTGCTCATGGCAGTCATCCGAGCCGCCAGTTCGCTAGCAGCAGACTCTTGTAATGCCCGTAGCAGTTGGTTATTCAAATACAGCGGCAATAGAGCATCAAGAATCTGAACGGGATCTTGCTCAAACAACATATCCTGTGGCGGTGGCTGAAGCGTAGGAGCGGTAACTTTCTGCCGCTCAACTTCAAATGCTCCACCCCGAGTCGTCAAGCGGAAGATTTCATCGTCTGATACTTCTAACCCTTGAGGGTCGAGAGGCAACAGGGTTTGTACAACAGGACGAGAGCTCACTAGCGAAACGAACTTGGTGTAAATCAGCTCGACCCGATCCACTTCCTCTGAGAGGAATAGGGACAGCAGTTCGTCCGCAATCATGGAAGCTTCCGAAGCGGTCGGTACTTGCTCTAGTCCAGAGAATACCGCCTCAACGGGCTCCTCGCGGCGCTGGAAGTACTGAGCCGCTTTGCGTCCCACAATGATGAACTTATAGTTACGGCCTTCAGCCTTTAACTCCTTCGCACGAGTCTCAGCCCGCTTGATGATGTTGGCGTTGTAACCGCCGCAGAGACCGCGATCGCCTGAGATGATCAGCAGACCTACAGTATTCACTTCGCGCTGTCTCAGCAGAGGCAGATCCGCATCTTCAAACCGCAGACGAGTTTGCAAGCCATAGAGAACCTGAGCCAGCCGGTCCGCAAAGGGGCGGGTAGCCAGAACCTGTTCTTGGGCACGGCGCACTTTAGCCGCTGCCACCAGCCGCATCGCTTCGGTGATCTTGCGGGTGTTTTTGACAGATTGAATGCGATCGCGAATAAATTTTAGATTTGGCATGTCGAATAGACCTCGGTTCGCTTCAGGTCATGGATAAGGATGTTTGAAGCGGAATGAACGTTGGATTTTTCCCACTATCTGCAGGAAAAATCCAACCATTCAAACATCGCTTAGCCAGCCAGGAAGGCTTGCTTGAACTCGGTAATACCGGATTTCAGAGCCTCAACGGCTTCATCGGTCAGCGCTTTTTCGCTACCAACGATTTCGTTATAGCGAGGCTTGCTGTTCGCCAAATACTCACGCAGACCCTTAGCGAACTCAGTCACTTTTTCCAGGGGAACCTCATCCAGGTAACCGTTGGTGCCGGCATAGATCAGAGCAACCTGATCAGCCAGAGAGAGAGGCGAGGAGGAAGGCTGCTTCAGTAGTTCTTGCAAACGCGCACCCCGGGCCAGCTGGTTCTGAGTCGCTTTATCCAGGTCAGAAGCAAACTGAGAGAATGCCTTCAGTTCGTCATACTGAGCCAATTCCAGCTTCAGCTTACCAGCCACTTTCTTCATGGCTTTGGTCTGAGCGGCGGAACCTACACGGGATACGGAAATACCCGCGTTAATCGCCGGACGAACGCCTGAGTTGAACAAGTCAGAGGACAGGAAGATCTGACCGTCGGTAATCGAAATTACGTTGGTAGGAATGTATGCAGATACGTCACCCGCCAGGGTCTCGATGATGGGCAGAGCGGTCATACTACCTTCACCCAGTGCGGGGCTTAGCTTCGCAGCGCGCTCCAGCAAACGGGAGTGGAGGTAGAATACGTCGCCAGGATACGCTTCACGGCCGGGCGGACGGCGCAGCAGCAAGGACATCTGACGGTATGCCTGTGCGTGCTTGGACAGGTCATCGTATACCACCAGGGTTGCTTTGCCCTTGTACATGAAGTACTCAGCCAAAGAAGCACCCGTGTAAGGAGCCAGGTATTGCAGAGCCGCAGAGTCGTTAGCGGTCGCGCTCACAATAATGGTGTAGTCCAGAGCGCCACGGTCAGCCAGAGTTTGTACAACCTGAGCAACGGTGGAAGCCTTTTGACCGACCGCTACGTAAACGCAAATTACGTCCTTACCTTTCTGGTTCAGGATGGTGTCTACAGCGATGCTGGTTTTGCCAGTCTGACGGTCACCGATGATCAGCTCGCGCTGACCCCGACCGACGGGAATCATCGCGTCGATAGCGGTAATCCCGGTTGCCATGGGCTCGTATACCGATTTCCGGGCAATGATGCCAGGAGCGGGAGATTCGAGCAGACGGGTATCGGTGGTGGCGATTTCGCCTTTGCCATCAATGGGACGGGCCAGAGCGTCAACCACGCGGCCAACCATTGCATCGCCTACAGGTACGGAGGCGATCTTACCGGTGGAGCGTACAGCGCTACCTTCTTGAATGCCTAAACCTTGACCGAACAGCACTACCCCAACGTTATCTTCTTCGAGGTTCTGAGCGATCCCAACGGTTCCATCTTCAAATTCCAGCAGCTCGGAGGCCATTACGTTGTCGAGGCCATACACGCGAGCAATACCGTCACCAACCTGAAGAACAGTTCCTACGTTGGAAACTTTAATTTCCTGGTCGTACTGCTCAATCTGCTGGCGAATAATGCTGCTAATCTCGTCGGGTCTAATTGCTACCATGGGTTATTCTCGCTGGCTACAAATAAACAGAATGAACATTCGCTGAACTGTGCAAAAGCGAGCTAAACCATTGCTTTTGCGGCACATTCAGATTCTAGACATTGGTGGAGAGGTTCAACCCGAGGCGACGAAGTTGTCCCCGCAGGCTTGCATCAAATACTTGAGAACCGACCCGAATAATCACACCGCCCAGAATGTCAGAGTCGATATGCTTTTCCAACTCGACCTGGCTAGCTCCCGTAAGGGAAATGACTTTCTGGCGAACGGCTTCCGTTTGCTCATCATTCAGTTCAACCGAAGAAATCACTTCAGCCAGAACGATTTGACGCATCTGACGCACCAGAGTCTGGTACTGCTTGCAGATAGGCGGCAGGAACTGACTCCGTCCACGATCTACCAGCAGTTGGAGGAAGCTTTGCATCACAGGATGCAGGCGATCGCTTGCCAACTGCCGCAACACAGCCTTCTTGGTTTCCGGCTTCATGAATGGGTTGACCAAAAACTGGTTCAACTCTTCGGATTCCGCCAGGGTTTCCAGCAGCACCGTTGTATCTTCGTTGAAGCGATCCACTAGATCTTGGGACTGGGCGATTGACATTAATGCCTGAGCGTAAGGCTCTACGATTTCAGCAGCTAATCTCATGCCCGACCTCCCAAAGATGCAATGCTCTGATCCAGTAGTTGATGTTGAGCATCCTGGTTCAAACCTGTTTGCAAACGCTCTTCCGCCTTTGCAATAGCCAGAGCCGCAATTCGCTCTCTCAGTTCGCGCGCAATCCGCTCTTGCTGAGTGTTAATGTCCTGGCTAGCCGACTGACGCATCCGAACCAGCTCTTCTTCCATCTCAGAAAGAATAGCGGCACGAGCTTTCTCTGCGCTTTTCTCAGCGTCTGCCAGAATGCGAGCAGCTTCTGATTGCGCCTGGGCCAGCTTTTGCTGTTCCTGGGCTAGAGAAGCTGCAGCGGATTTCTTACGGTCTTCCGCTTCTTTAATGGCTGTCTCGATGGCAGAGCGGCGATCGCCTAAAGTCTTACCAATGACACCACGACCAAAGTACAACAGCACACCAATAATGATGGCCAGGTTGATAATGTTGGTCTCCAGCAGGTTGAAGTTGAGGCCAAATCCACCTTCCGCTTCAGAAGCAAGCAAGAATACCTGGTGGGGAAGGGCCGTACCAAACAATTCGATACCACCAAAATTAACCAATGGAAACACCTCCCAGGAGCTTGTGCAAGATTTGCTGACTGAGGGCATCCACTTGTTGCTCAAGAGCCTGCAATGCTTCGGCTTTTTGCTGATCTAGCTCATGTTGAGCCTGTTCACGCTGAGCTTGGGCTTCCTGCTGGGCTACGGCAATTTTTTCGGCTGCAATTTTCTGAGCATCAGCTTGAGCCTTTGCTATGACTGCTTGAGATTGCCGACGGGTATCTGCCAGTTCCTGCTCAAATTGTTTGGCGAGAGCCTGAGCCTTCATCAGGCGTTCCTGAGCTTCTGCCTGGGTGCCACGAATATAAGCGTCGCGTTCATCTAACACCTTGCCTACAGGCTTGTAGAACAGAGCGTTGAGTACCGCAACAAGAATCAAGAATTGAACTGCCATCAGAGGCAACGTCGCATCTAGGTCAAAAAGACCCCCTTCCGCTTCGCCGACGGCCTCCGTTGCTAGCAGAATCAGTGAGTGCATCATAAAATTAACCCAACCCCTTCAGCTCGGTCAGAGCGCTCCGCTAAGTGAATGAGGGTAGGGGCACGTGGGCCGTACCCCTACTGAACCCTATGCTTAGGCAAAGGGGTTTGCAAACAGCAGTACCAGAGCAACAACCAGACCGTAGATGGTGAGCGCTTCCATGAACGCCAAGCTCAGCAGCAGAGTACCGCGGATTTTGCCCTCTGCTTCAGGCTGACGAGCGATCCCTTCCACGGCTTGCCCCGCTGCGTTACCTTGACCAATACCAGGGCCGATTGCGGCAAGGCCCACAGCCAGAGCAGCAGCCACAACAGAAGCAGCAGCGATTAATGGATCCATAGTGAGATTCCTTCCCTTGTGTTACAGAATGACGAAACGTGAACCATCTAGAAAAGCGCTTGCACGCTGGCGACCTAATTGTGAGTAGCAAAGGCTACCGACAACGGTAGGTCACAATAATGGGGACGCAATGCCCCGTCTGAGAAACTAGTGTTCCTCATGCCCTTCGTGGTGATCCTCCATAGCCTCGCCAATGTAGGCAGCGGCCAGTGTCGCAAAAATCAGAGCCTGAATTGCACTGGTGAAGAGACCCAACGCCATCACAGGCAGCGGCACAAACAGAGGCACCAGCAATACCAATACGCCCACAACCAATTCATCAGCCAGAATGTTTCCGAAAAGACGGAAGCTTAGGGAGAGGGGTTTGGTGAAATCTTCAATAATCTTGAAGGGAAGCATAAAGGGTACCGGCTGAACGTAGTTGCCGAAGTAACCCAAGCCCTTCTTGCGGAAGCCCGCGTAAAAGTATGCCAGAGAGGTAAGCAGCGCCAGAGCAACCGTGGTGTTGATGTCACTGGTGGGAGCCGAGAGCTCACCAGCCGGGATGTGAATCAAACGCCAGGGTACCAGAGCACCGGACCAGTTTGAGACAAAGATGAACAGGAACAAGGTACCAACGAATGGAACCCAGGGCCGATAGTCTTTTTCTCCAATCTGACCGCGTGCCAGATCGCGAACAAACTCCAGAACATACTCCATGAAATTCTGGAAGCCTGTGGGGATGCGCTGGGGATTTCGGCTGCCTAGGAGGGCGGCAATAACCAGCACACCAATCACGAACCAAGAGGTCAAGAAGATCTGGCCGTGTAACTTCAAATTGCCCAATTCCCAGTAAAACTGTTTGCCAACTTCCAGTTCGGCGAGGGGCAATGTATGAAGAATATTCAGGAAATTGAGGGTTCCCATTGGATGAGTCTTTCCAGAATCGTTAAGTGGTGATAGTATTCCTGGAACTTATCGAGATCCGGGTAATATGGCGGTTTGCATCATGTAATAGATGACGGCCACTTTATAAGTCAGGAAACCAAGAAAAATTGGCATGATTTGAAGTTGATCTAATCGCGATGCAACTACGATCAACCCAATCAACAGAGCCAGCCGAGTAGCACCCAATTGACTCTTTTCCCGACCCAGTTGTGCCACGTTTTTCGCCAACATTCTCAAGTAAACCACACCTGTGCACGCTCCTATTAAATAATTCAGAGCGATGTTGAGGGAGTAGAAAATCCATACTGAAACGAACACAATGCCGCTTAAAAGCAGTGTGATTTTCAGCAAATCTTCCTGGAGTTTGTAAAACTCCTGCATGGAAGGATCGGGTTCAGGATTGATGCCCGACGGGGCGGGCTGTTCCTCAATGGGAGGTGTGTTAGGAGGGGTGTCTGACGAGTTCACAGGAATAGTGGCAAAGGTCCAGTGAAACGGAAGCAGCATGGCGCTGGTATCACAGTGCGATCGCCCATGGCTTTCGGTGTGATTGCGCTTGCCACTCCCGATCATATCACCGACAGGTAACAATACTTAATGCTGTGTTCGTCCCTGTCGGGTGAGTTTTTTTGAATCCTACAGGCGGATTAGTTTGATGCCGTAATGGCCTATTTGATGGTATCAGCTACCTGGAGTCAGCATCAGGAGTTGTTGTTGGAGGAGCGATCGCACCATCTCCAATCCTCCCGGTACCGATTCTAGGATTTGCCCAACGGTTTGCTGGGTATTTCCATCGGCAGCTTTCAGGAAAGCCCACTGATCATCGGTCAACGTCACAATCTGATAATCAAAATTAAATAGAGTGCGACTATCCCAACCATCCATACAAGGATTGCGTTCAGGGATGGCGGCTAGAAGAGCTGTATCGGAAGACCAATCGGATTTCTCAATGGGAGGACGACCCAGGAAAAATTCGTAGTGTGTGATGGATTCTGGATCGAGAAGTTCGATCAGTCGGTACCGTTCCCACTCCGAAAGATTAGCGGCTCGTTCCATCAAGTCGGGTGCTTTCCCAATCAATCTTTCTAAATCCCAAACTCGTGGATTTGAGAAGCCGAGGAATTCTAAGCCAGAGGCACGAATTAACTCATGCAGACTGTGAACGGTGTAGTCAATCTCCTGGGGATGGACGTACATGTCTGCAAAATTTTCATCTCGCTGATTTTCTAACGACCAGCGTTCCTGTTCCCGTTTCACCAGGCGATTGTTTTCGGGCAGGCTGGCAAAGAGATTACGCCCCACCTGTACGCCGTCGCGATAGTCACCGCGCTGGTCGCCCTGGAGGAGGGCGATCGCCTCTTGCATTAGCTGAATTTCCCATCGGCCCAAGGCACCATATACAAAGATATGCATCAGCCCGCCAGGAGCTAACTTTGGTGCAAGAGCCTGAATTCCCCGAATTGGATCCGGCAGGTGATGAAGAACACCCACACAATTAATTAAGTCAAATTCACCGGGAAGCTCAGCCGCATTATAAAGACTGAGGTGGTGAAAGGTCGCGCGATCGGCTCCCGATCGTTGGCATCGTTCCTTGGCAACCGCCAACGCACCCGAACTCAAATCAAGCCCTGTTACTTCAGCTTGAGGATTCAGGTGCACCAGATATTCAGTACCGACCCCGGTACCACAGCCCGCATCCAGAATTCGCACATCCTGCCGAGACGGTTTACGGCCCAGGCAAAAGTTGTAAGCGGCCAACCAATTCCAACGCCAGTTATAACCGGGAGGCGGCTCGTCCAGTAACGGTTCTGGTGGAAATGGATAGGTGTCGTAAAGGCGGGCCACAGCCGCACTAATCTGAGTGGGGTCGGTCATAATCGATTGAGATCCAGCATGATGAGTGTAGCGCCTGATAGACGCCTTTTTGATGGGGTCGGAGAATACGGGAGTGGTCAATTGATGAGGTGAGAGGGGTGCGATCGCACAGAATCCCGGCAAATTGGATTCTGTAGATGTAACGGGGAAAGTTACAAAACTTATACTGTCTCTAATGTAGATTCCCCCTATCCCGTATGATTGGCACAGCAATCCTGGTAACGCCTCGTAAACACTTCTTAATAAAGCGGTGCTGCGTAGACGAAACGCTCTAATCTAAGAGTTGGATTTGACCCTGATCCACGGGGTCATCACTATCCCGGTAATCTTGAAGGCTTCTGGGTCTTCGTGCGAATGGCTTTATTTTGTGCGAACGACGGGGAGCGCTCTCAGGTGTCTCGGAACCCCATCGACAAACTATAAAGAGATCACATTGAAGGGAGCTTTAGAAATCCAATGAGTGTTAAGGCAAGTGGTGGAAGCTCTGTTGCACGCCCCAATCTTTACCAAACCTTACCCGTTTCCACGATTTCCCAGGCCGAGCAGCAGGACCGCTTCCTGGGAATGGGGGAACTCAGTGAACTGTCAAGCTTTTTCAGTTCTGGTCTCAAACGGTTGGCGATCGCAGATGCCCTTACCCGGAACTCTGAACTGATCGTGTCCCGTGCGGCCAACCGTATTTTTGTCGGTGGTTCTCCCATGGCTTTCCTCGAAAAGCCTCGTGAAGAAACCCCTGTGCCCGTTGGTATGGGTGGCGTTGCCATCGATACTCAAGAAGGGATGAAACTGGGTACCGTTACCTATGTTTCTGGCGGTGGTGGCGGCATTCTAGAAGGGCTACGCACCCTATTTCTTACCCCCAGCAGTGGTCCTACTCCTCCTGGTTTCCGTCCGATTAACGTAGCCCGCTACGGCCCCGGTAACATGGCTAAGTCACTGCGTGACTTGAGCTGGTTCCTGCGGTATCTGACCTATGCGATTGTGGCAGGCGACCCCAACATTATTTCTGTTAACGTTCGTGGTCTGCGGGAAATCATTGAGAATGCCTGCTCTTCTGACGCAACCGTTGTAGCGCTGCAAGAAATGCGTCTTGCAGCCCTTGGTTATTTCCGTCAAGACGAGGAAGCTGCGTTCATTGTTGAACAGTACTTTGGTGTACTCATCAACGAATTTGCGGCTCCCACTCCTTCCAACAAGCTGCGTCAGCGCCCTTCTGGCGATCAGCAAGGCTTAACTCTGCCTCAGATTTACTTCAACGCAGCAGAGCGTCGGCCTAAGTACGCGATGAAGCCTGGTCTGTCTGCTCTGGAAAAGAACGACGTTATCAAAGCAGCCTACCGTCAGGTATTTGAGCGTGATATTACCCGTGCTTACTCTTTGGGAATTTCCGATCTGGAATCCAAGGTGAAGAACGGCGAAATCTCCATGAAGGAGTTCGTCCGCCGTCTAGCGAAGTCGCCTCTGTACCGCAAGAACTTCTACGAGCCCTACATCAACAGCCGTGCTCTGGAACTGGCATTCCGTCATATCCTTGGCCGTGGCCCCAGCTCTCGTGAAGAAGTTCAGAAGTACTTCTCTATCGTGTCCAACGGTGGTTTGTCTGCTCTGGTAGATGCCCTGGTGGATTCGGAAGAATACGCGGATTACTTCGGTGAGGAAACTGTTCCTTATCTCCGTGGTTTGGGCCAAGAAGCTCAGGAGTGCCGCAACTGGGGTCCTCAGCAAGATCTGTTCAAGTACAGTGCGCCCTTCCGTAAAGTTCCTCAGTTCCTGACCACCTTTGCTAGCTACGAGCAGCCTCTGCCTGATCAGCATGTGTATGGTTCTGGCAACGATCCACTGGAGATTCAGTTCGGAGCTATCTTCCCGAAAGAAACCCGCAATCCCAGCGCCAGCCCAGCACCATTTGGTAAGGATACCCGCCGGATTCTGATCAATCGTGGCCCTGGTATCAATAACCAATTGAGCAATCCTGGTGCACGCGGTGTTGCTCCTGGTAGCCTTGGGCCTAAGGTGTTCAAGCTGGATCAAATTCCCAGCTATACCAAGAGCTTTGCGAAGGGTGGTGGTAACAGTAAGGGCGTCAGCGTTAAGTTCTCTGAAAGCTCTACCCAAGCTGTCATTCGTGCAGCTTACCTGCAAGTATTCGGGCGTGATGTCTATGACGGTCAGCGCCAGAAGATTGCTGAAATCAAGCTGGAAAACGGGGAAATCACTGTACGAGAATTCATCCGTCAGTTGGCGAAATCTGATGTATTCCGCAAGCAAGCTTGGACTTCGCTGTACGTGGTGAAGGCGATCGAGTACATTCACCGCCGCCTGTTGGGCCGTCCTACCTACGGCCGGAAGGAAATGAATGCTTACTTCGACCTGTGCTCGAAGAAAGGATTCTACGCTCTGGTGGATGCAATTCTAGATACCGAGGAATACAACGAAACCTTCGGTGAGGACACCGTTCCTTACGAGCGTTATGTGACTCCGGGTGGTTTGGCCCTGCGTACCAACCGGGCTGGCAGCATCAGCGACAAAGGCTTGACGAAGGTCACGGTTGAGGAAGAGCCTCGCTTCGTTCAACTGGGTGCCGTATCTGAAACCCGTACTGAACCGGATATCCAATTCCGTGCAACTCAGGGTGTCAGCAAGAAGCGGGAACAAACCAAAGTCTTCAAACTTACGACTCGTACGGATGTTTCCCAGGTTGGAACCGTTATTGGTGCTGCCTACCGTCAGGTGTTTGAGCGGGATATTCCTCCTTACCTCGCTAGCAACGAGTTCTCTGCACTGGAAAGCAAGCTGAAGAACGGGGAAATTACCCTCAAGGAGTTCCTGGAAGGGCTGGGTACTTCTAGCCTTTACATTCGGGAGTTTTATACCCCCTATCCCAACACCAAAGTAATTGAGTTGGGTACCAAGCACTTCCTGGGTCGTGCTCCTCTAGATCAAGTTGAAATCCGTAAGTACAACCAGATTCTGGCAACCCAGGGTCTGAAGGGCTTCATCAACGCGATGCTGGCGAGCCCTGAGTATGCGGCAACCTTTGGCGAAGATACGGTTCCCTACAACCGTTATCTGACCCTTCCTGCTGCGAACTTCCCCAACAGCCAACGGCTCTACAACAAGCTCACGAAGCAGGACCGCGAATTGGTGGTTCCCAGCTTCAAGCCTGCAGATACCCGTACGGATGTTTCCAAGCTGCCGTTGCTGGGTCAGGCGATCGCCGCCCAGTCCAAAACCGACTACGTTGACCTGAGCCGCTCCACGGGTGGAGAAGCTCTGGTTCAAGACACCGATCGCAAAGCAGCCCGTATCTTTCGAGTAATGCCTAGCACTGGTGCAGTTGAGGTTAAAGAGGCGATTGAAGCCATCTATCGTCAAATCATGGATGTTTCTGATGAAACGATTCCTACTGAGTTACGTCGCCCTGAGCTGGAGGCCCTGCTCCAACGCGGTGAAATCACCGTTAAGGAGTTTGTGAAGCGTTTGGTGGTGTCGCCTGTATATGGCGATCGCTTCCTGCAGCCCTATCCTCCTGCCAAAGCAGCCGAGTTGCTGGTTCGTCACCTGCTGGGCCGCACTCCTGCGAATACCGCAGAGCTGACTGAATATGCAGCGCTTCTCGCTGAGAAGGGATTGGTTGCTGTTGTATCGGCTCTAATGAACAGCCCTGAGTATGGCCGCTTCTTCGGTGAAGATGTAGTGCCCTATGCTCGCTGCTCTCAAGTTCCGATGATTTAAGAGGAAACAGTCTTGCAGAGGTTGATTTTTGATGGGCTAAATCAATAAAGTCAACCTCGCGGGCATCCTCTAGTTTGATTCGTTTGGGGTTCTGTGGAAGAGCGATCGCGTATTCTCAGGAATGGCGATCGCTCCTACTCAAATCCCTAAAAGAATGTGTTTCCTTCTTCCAAGTTTTTTGAATCGTTATATCAGCTGCTTTACCGAAGCTAAGGACACGCCATCACACAGTAGTGAGTGTGCTCTTATTTGTTGTTCGGTGTATGAAGTAGTGCTCGTTAAATATTTCCCACTGAAGGCTGCATTTTGAATGCTTTCTGAATTTCCTCAATTTTTTAGGCTCTAGATATAGTTCAAACCTCCTAGTAATTTCCATTTTTCTAACTGCTTCTTCTGAAGAAACCCGTAGGAAACTGACCCAAGAACTTATATAAAGTAACCTTCGTTTAACTTTCAATTTGTGCTAGAGGAGCTCCAAATAATCGAGCTCCTTTTTTGTAAAAAACTGTAAATTCCAGGTGAGCTGTTAAATTCCGTAAAGTTTTATTGGAGGAAGGCTATCTACTATTCCTATTAACCGTATGATGTTGAGTAAATTTTGTAAGGATTTGTAAGACACAGGGAGTTTAAGTAGGCGTGGCAATTCCTCTGTTACAGTACAACCCCTCCAGCCAAAACCAGCGAGTTGCTGGTTACGAGGTTGGAAGCGATGAGCAACCCCGTCTCTTCTCGACGGATAACCTGCTCTCGCCAAGTGATATGGATAACTTGATTGAAGCGGCTTACCGTCAAATCTTTTTCCATGCGTTTAAAGCAGACCGGGAAGTAACTCTTGAATCCCAGCTGCGGAATGGGCAAATCACAGTACGTGATTTTATTCGTGGTCTATTGTTGTCTGATCGCTATAAGCGCAGCTTCTATGACTTGAATAGCAACTATCGTTTTGTTGAACAAACTGTTCAGCGCGTTCTGGGCCGGGATGTTTACAGCGAACGCGAAAAAATTGCTTGGTCCATCGTAATCGCGACCAAAGGTATTGCTGGCTTCTTCAACGATCTGTTGAACAGCGACGAGTACCTGGAGAACTTTGGTGATTCCATCGTTCCCTATCAGCGTCGTCGAGTTCTGCCCGGTCGCACTGCTGGTGAGCTGCCTTTTAATATCAGGTCTCCTCGCTACGACGAATACTACCGTGGTAAGTTTGGCTTCCCGCAAATCGTCTGGCAGACCACTGTTCGGAGCTTCAAGCCCCAAGACAAAGTTGCTCGTGCTGGCGATCCAGCAAGTTTCCTCGATATGGCTCGTAGCTTGGATGCGCGCGGTAGTGCTCCCCAAAGCCTGTCAGCTCAGAATGTTGATTACCTAAACGCTGTACCTTACCGCAAGGTTGGCTAAGGTCTGTATTGCAGATGAATAGAGCCAGGGGGCGATCGCTCCCTGGCTTTTATATGTGAAGGAATGAGATTGGATGCGAAACAGCAGTTTCACATTCAATCTCATTCCTATATAGCGGTGTGCAAGCTCGTTAAGTACAGAAACGGTGTTGTGGGGCGCTCAGCGCCCCACAACACCGTACTGAATAAGCCCACACAGCGCTATATTTAGCAATGGAAGATAATGCTATGGCACGACAACTTAAAAGCGGTCAAGGTTGGCAAATTGGTTGGGATCCTGAAGCTCCTCTCTACCGTGGCTTAGTGGGTACAGAGGCATGGGCTTTAGAGCTGACTGAGGAGGAACTTGATGACTTTTGTCGTCTTGCTACTCAGTTGGCCGATACTCTAGCTCAAATCGCCTCAGAGCTGATGGATGAGGAGCGCATCACCTGTGAAGTGGAGAGCGATCGCATCTGGATGGAAGCTGAAGGCTTTCCACACTCCTTTAGCTTACGCTTCATTCTGCTTCAGGGGCGTCGGGGTGAAGGTTATTGGGATGCAGAGGCTGTGACGGGTCTCATTCAAGCTATGCAGAGCCTCCAAGTATTTTAAGGACTACTTGTACAGGAAATATGCCTTCTCGAGCAAAACCAGCCTACTATGGCCGTGACTGAGTTGCTTCTGTACAGCTTCTGTACATATGTTGTAACAAATCAATTCTCCTTATACTCGTAGCTATTTGAACCAGGACAAAAAGAGAGGGTGCCAAGCGCCCTCTCTTTTTGTCTTATAGCCTGTGTTGTGTTAGTTAGCCTGAGTTCGGATTAAGTACTAGCTTAAACGGCTGTAGCCATAGATTTGCTTGATCAGCCAATATGTGCCATCGAGATCAGCAATACCATTCAAATATATTTTGTAGATGAGTTTGGAAGTTGACACAATAGGCAACAAATCAGCAAAGTGATTCCGTATTATTTCGGATTTAAGAGAAGTAGTAGTTTTAAACTGAAAAATAATCCGTGTTTCCGCTTATAGTCTCTATTTCGTTTCTATTAAGTTGGGAAAAATGAAGTCTTTTTCCGGATAACTATTAATGATTTAGAAGACGTACTAATGTGCGTTTTGGTTTTATAGTAAGTCGTTAGAAATCCTTTATTACAGCGCTTTTTATGCTTTTCTCTTAAATAAGATTCCATATTCTTCCTGATGTATTTGTATGTCCTAGAAAGGAGTATAAGAACATTGGAAATAATTGAAAGTGCTTCATTGGACTTCGACTTTTTTCTAAGGTTCATTGTTAGTCTGACCTGTGTTTTGGGAAAGATACAATTGTCTCCCTCCACAGGGCATCTGCTAGAAAACCCCTAGCTATTTCCTTCTTAAGGAAATCGCCCGTTGACATTGTAATTGCGGCATATTGTGCCTTTAAGGCTCCGTTCTTAGATGCTCTGATGATTATTCGGAAATCTTTGAATGTTCAAAAATGTCTAATCCAAGCAATTGTCTTGGCAATGTTAACTTCTGTTGGGTAGGGGAGTCAGTTTATTTCATTGCTCACACGTACAAAGTTTTAGGTGGTTTAACCATGGCTGTTGAAAAAGTAAACTCTTCCTCCAGCTTGGCCGAAGTAGTTGATCGGATTTTGGATAAAGGCGTTGTTGTTGATGCGTGGGTTCGCGTATCTCTGGTTGGTATCGAACTGCTGGCTATTGAAGCTCGCATCGTTATTGCTTCCGTTGAAACCTATCTGAAGTATGCAGAAGCTGTTGGTCTGACTGCTCAGGCTGCTGTTCCCTCCGCATAAAAGTCTCCGATTGGGGAGCCTTGATTGGCTCCCCAATCCTCACACTTTCATCTCCCCGTTTTCGTTAATTCGTTCGTGCTCGGTAGGTTTGCAGGCTTTCGGAAACACTAGCGTCCGGCCTGTCTTCACAAAATGGCTTCTTAGGAAGCCGGGTTAAGTTAGCCTCGTCGGAGGAGGTTTCTGTGGCTGCTCTCAAGGATCAATGGAAAGAGCAAAGACGCCAGCGGCAGTTGGAACTGGAGCGACGTCAGAGAGATGTGCGCGAAGTGCTGGATGGGTTTCAGCAAGAGCGGCAGGCCATGTCTGCTCAGCTTCGGAGTGAATTGAGTGCCTTCCAACAGGCAGTTCAAGAGGAGACACAAAGTTTTCTGGCTGATGCCTATCAGAAACGGCTGGCAAATGCAAAAGTAGTCGCTGATGCATTGCAGGCTTATAAAGCTAATCTGCATGAGCAGGTAGCTCAATTTCTTTCAGTCACGTCGGCAGAGCGATCGCTCATGTCCCAGGAGCTGTTTCAAGCTCTAGAGGCATTCCATGCATCACTGTCCGCCTCAGTTGCCGATTTGCGCTTAGCGCTGCAACAGCGCATGCAAGAAATTCAATTAGAAGTACAAGTTCTGCAGGCCGACACCCAGGATATGCTGGTGGGCTTCAAAGAACAACGAATTCAAGAGCAGCAACGGCTCCTAGCAGAACTGGCTGCTTACGTAGACGGTCTGCGGGATGACGTCCATGCGTACCTGTCGGAGTTAGAGTTGGCGCGGGTAGATCGGGCTAACCAGCTGTGGGCTATGCTCCAACAGAGCCGGGATAACCGTGCTGTTGAAATGGAAGCCCTGATGACCGAGTTTGCTGAGTTCCGCAACTACTTACAGAGCTATCGGCAGTCTCTCCACAATCTCGTGTGGGGCAACGGCGAAGCATCTGTAGAACCGCAACCTCCTGCTGTGGCTCCTCAACGTAAGGTTGCCGCTGCACCAGTTCGTGGATTCCGCCCGGTTCGCCCTGTCGCGACTGCCCAACCGAAAGTTGAGCTGCCCAAGGCGCCTCGTAGTATCCCACCAACTCCCGCTGCTGCTACACCCGCTTCTGAGCTACCGAACGTTGTAGCGCCCCCAAAGCCTGAGCCACCCAAGGTTGAGCCGCCGAAGGTGGAAGAATTCGCGCCGGCTCCCGTCATCCTTGCTGAAGCATCTTCTTCTATCGATAGCCTTGAGGCGTTGAGCGAAGCAATTCCTTTGCCAGCGGTCAAAACTGAGTCTGTAGAAGAAACACAGCCTGCACTTCGTGATCCTGCTCAGTTAGAAATGGATATTTTCAAGTACATCCAGGCCATCAATGGCGCACGCCTAACTGAGATTGAGACAGCTCTCAGCATTAACCGCTTCCAGGCTGTTGATGCTCTCCGCTCGCTCATTAAGAAAGGCAATGTGACCCAGCGCGATCGCATCTATCTGATTCCTGAGGAAGTGAACCTGTGACTACTGTCCTACAAGCCCGCCCCCGAAACTTTGTCAGCACGCCTGCCATTGAGCGTGTAGCAGCCCGTTCCCTCCGTTACCTGCAATCCGGCTATTCCGTTCACTTGCGGGGACCGGCAGGTACTGGCAAAACGACTCTGGGTTTGCACCTGGCTGATATGCTGGGGCGGCCCATCATGCTCCTGTTTGGCGACGACGAGTTCAAAACCTCTGATTTAATCGGTAACCAGACTGGTTACACCCGTAAAAAGGTGGTGGATAATTTCATCCACAGTGTGGTCAAGGTTGAAGATGAATTGCGCCAGAATTGGGTGGATTCGCGTCTAACTCTGGCTTGCCGAGAAGGCTTTACCCTGGTTTACGACGAATTTAACCGTTCTCGCCCTGAGGTTAACAACGTCCTACTGGCGGCCCTGGAAGAAAAGCTGCTGGTGTTACCCCCCAGCAACAACCGTCCCGAGTACATTCGAGTCAGTCCTCACTTCCGCGCCATCTTCACCTCGAACCCAGAGGAGTACTGTGGCGTACATGGAACCCAGGATGCGTTGCTGGATCGTTTGATTACCATCAACATGCCGGAGCCGGATGAGCTGACCCAACAGGAAATCGCTGTCCAGAAATCCGGCATTGATCGAGAGAGCGCCAGTATCATCGTGCAGTTGGTTAAAGCCTTCCGCGATCGCGTTGGAGCTGACAAAGCTTCCGGGTTGCGGGCCTGCTTGATGATCGCGCGTATCTGCCATGAGCACGAAATTGTTGTGACGCCTGAGAACGTCGAGTTCCGAGATATCTGTCAGGATGTGTTGCTGTCTCGCAGTGAGCTGTCCCAACAGGATTCCACTCGTCTGCTCTGGGACGTTTTCAATGAGCTGATCTGTGCAGAAGTGCGGGAATCAGATGTGGCGATCGCCCTCAACGTACCGGATCTCGAAATCCTGGATTTGGATTCGAGTATCACGCCCAATGGGGTTGTTGAAGATTCTCTGGCCGAGACTGTGCGTGCCTTGCAAGGGGATGAGCCTGTTGCGGGAACTGAGGAACCCTCTGTCGAGGTTTCTGACGTGCCTCACGAACAGGAGGTCTACCGCTATTTGCAAGACCATCCTCGGGCTCGGACTTCAGCAATTCAGGCAACATTGAGGCTGAGTCGCGTACAGGTCATCGACGCTATTCAATCCCTATCCCAAAAAGGGCTCCTGCCGATTCAAGGCGAAACTGATACAGCGCAATCCATTTCTGAGGAGGGCTAATCATCATGACGGCTACGGTTCCAGTACGTCCTACTGCTTCCAGCCGCCCGATGCTTACGTCTACCCAGGGATCTGGCCTGGCTGATGTTCTTGAACGGGTGCTGGACAAGGGAATTGTGATTGCAGGTGACATCACCGTTTCGGTCGGTTCGACCGAGTTGCTCAATATTCGGATCCGATTGCTAATTTCTTCGGTAGACAAAGCCAAGGAGATTGGGATCAATTGGTGGGAGAACGATCCCTACTTAAGTAGCCGATCGCAAGAACTCCTGGACGCTAATCAGCAGCTCCAGACCCGCATCGAAAGTCTTGAACGCGAGTTGAAAGCGCTCCGGGGTGCCTAAGATTAATCTTATCGAGGCGAACCATGACTCAATCCACGAAGAAACGCTATATTGACTCTGAACAATACCGTCAAATGCGTGTGCGTGATGGCGATCGACGCTTTCAGGAATGGCATTCTGCATTCCTGAAACACCAGAGAGAGTTTCTGAAGGATTTGGGTAAACGGCGCGATCGCTCAGCCTGATTGAGTAGTTTTATCAGACTTCTATACTGGAGCGTGGCAGAGGTGCGTCGGATGACCTTCGATACCTGGGCCACGCTCTTTGATAATTGTGTGTTGGTGCGTGAAAGGCTTCGGCAATGGCCAGATGTTCTAGTTGGGCCAGTCAATCCGATTTAGCCTTTCCAAACTTGGTTGCCCATGGCAACGTTAAAGCAGACCTGTCAAGTGTGTGGCGATGTCTCCCTCCGAAGCCTCTGATGCTCCCATCCAAATTGCCCCCGGCGGCGCGTTAGATTCTCCTAAAAAGGGCAAAGATGCTGGCTTGGCTCCCCTATTGCTGACGGTAATCGAACTTGTGCGTCAGTTGATGGAAGCACAGGTGATTCGCCGTATGGAAGGGGATGAGCTAAGCGAAACTGATCTGGAACGAGCCGCTGACAGCGTGCGTAAGCTCGAAGAGCAGGTTATACGCCTCTGCGAAATTTTTGAAATTGATCCGGCCGATCTCAATGTAGACCTTGGGGAATTCGGTACATTGTTGCCTAAAACCGGAGGCTACTACCCCGGTGAGACCTCCGCCAGCCCGACTATTCTCGAATTACTCGACCGTTTGCTGAGCACTGGCGTGGTGCTAGAGGGGGATGTAGATTTGGGACTGGCCCAGATCAATCTAATTCATGCCAAATTACGGCTGGTTTTGACCTCTAAGCCTCTATAGAAATTTGAGTGATTGCCTTCCAGAAGCCAATCCTCCAGGATTTATTTTATTTAAAAAGGTGGGTCGTCCTGAGAAGTTGAAGGGTATTGGCCCGGAGGCTCGGCTGCTGTGCGGCGGGTTGGCTTCAGATATTTCTCGTAGGGGGAGGGGGGCACCAGCTCTAACTGATTCTCCTTACGAGGCGGTTTGCTACCGGTGCGACGCCGGCGGGAGACGCCTTCTTCTGTCGTTTCCTCAGCTACGACTTCATATAGAATGGCTTGCTTCTCGCCTGTTCCCTTTCGCAAAATTCGCCCTAAACGCTGAATGTATTCCCGGGTGGAACCACTACCCGATAGGAGAACCGCTACACGAGCGTCGGGTACGTCTACTCCTTCATTCAATACATGGGATACGACCAGGGTATGGTAGGTACCGTCGCGAAACTTTTGCAGAATGTCGTGGCGCTCTTTGACAGGGGTTTGGTGAGTAATCGCCGGAATGAGAAAGCTTTGGGAAATTCGATAAACCGTTGCGTTGTCGTTGGTAAAGATGAGAGTGCGATCGGGGTAGTGCTGGGCTAGTAAGTCAGCTAATATCCGTAGTTTACCCTCGGTGCCGAGAGCGATCGCCCGTGCTTCCCGGTGAGCCAGCATCGCCCGTCGCCCGGCCTGAGATCGAGCACTGGCCTGCACAAACCGTTGCCATCCCTCAAGCGATCCAAGCCAGATATTTGATTTTTCTAGAAATTCGTTGCGAGTAGCGATTAAGGTTTCGTAGCGATCGCGCTCCTCTGGCGAGAGCTTGACCCGGATCGGAACAATATCATAAGGAGCCAGCGCATGACCTGCCAGTTCCTCCGCGGTGCGCTGATATACCACAGGTCCAAGCAGTTCATTCAGATCCTGGTGGCGACCGTCGGTGCGATCGGGGGTGGCTGTGAGACCGAGACGGTAGGGAGCGATGGAGGATTCGGCGATCGCCCGATTAAAATCGCTGGGTAAATGATGGCACTCGTCGCAGATCAGCAGCCCATAACGATTGCCTAAAGCTTCGGCATGGATGGCAGCGCTGTCATAAGTCGCCACGAGAATGGGGGTTCGATCCTTGGAGCCCCCACCGAGTAGGCCAACCTCTTCATCCGGGAAAGCGGCCAGTAGATGGGTGTACCATTGATGCATCAAATCCAGGGTGGGAACTGTAATCAGCGTGCTGCGAGGGGTGACCTGCATGGCCATTTGCGCCAGATACGTTTTCCCCGAAGCGGTGGGCAGCACCACGACGCCCTGTCGTTTTGCCTGAACCCAGGCAGCCAAGGCCTCCTGCTGATGCGCGTAGGGTTGTCTTTCTAAAGACGCTGCCATCTTTAGCGGTTCAAAGCCTTTTGCCTCATCTTTGAACTCAACGTCCTGTTGTTGTAGTGCTTCTACCAGTGCCCGGTAATGGATGCCAGGAATGCGAAATCGCTCAACCCGGTCATCCCAGGCGGCAAAATCGAGCCAGTCTTTGCCCCGTGGGGGCGGGTGCAGAATCAGGGTGCCCCGGTCGTAAGTCAGGGTGGAGATGCGTGCCATCAGGTTTTGCGGCCATTACTGCTTGTATTCTAGGAAGCTCGGCGGCGATCGCACCAACATTCTCGGCTAATGACAGGCTAAATCCGTCAGTGACTCCTGTCTGATTCATCAGGAGAAAACTTGCCCGAGTGATGCAGTTACCCAGTAAACTGTAGTTTGGCTAAAAACGTTATCAACCCCAACTGAATTACCGTGCGCAGGAAGGTTATCGCTGGCAACTGGAAAATGTATAAGACTCAGGCGGAGGCTAAACAATTCCTTCAGGAATTTTTGCCCCACATTGAGGATACGCCCGAGGATCGGGAAGTCATTCTGTGTGTCCCATTCACTGATTTGGCAGTGATGTCCCATAACCTGCACGGTAGCCGTGTTCGACTGGGCGCACAAAATGTTCACTGGGCAGCAGAAGGAGCCTACACAGGTGAAATCTCCGCTCCGATGTTGGTCGAACTGAGCGTTCGCTATGTCGTGATTGGGCACAGCGAGCGGCGGCAGTATTTTGGGGAAACCGACGAGACGGTTAATTTACGCTTAAAAGCAGCGCAGCAAGCTGGTTTAACTCCCATTCTCTGTGTGGGTGAAACGAAGCAACAGCGTGATGCTGGGCAAACCGAAGCTGTGATTCTGAAGCAGATCGAGAGCGATCTCGTAGATATTGATTTGAGCAATCTTGTGATTGCTTATGAGCCCATCTGGGCGATCGGAACAGGGGACACCTGCGAAACATCCGAAGCAGATCGAGTGATTGGAATTATCCGTAAAGAATTGAAGAATCCTGATGTTCCAATTCAATACGGCGGCTCTGTTAAGCCTGAGAATATCGACGAAATTATGGCTCAGAACGAGATTGATGGAGTTCTAGTAGGCGGTGCTAGTCTCTCTCCCCAGGGATTTGGGCGCATTGTGAACTATCAGTAGTAATCGACTGATCCAAACTGAACATCCTCCTGAAAAACATTTTCAGGAGGATGTTTTATGTTTGGCTCACCGGGAATTTAGCGCATTACTTAAAGTGATGATGAGCCCTCTTTTCTGTCGGGAATCCTGAAATTAATCAGGAGGCTCATCTATGCATTCAACAACACAGCACGGTTGGGATGTTGTTCGCGCAGAATTTCAACGAATTTGGGGCTATTCCGACTTTCGGCCGCCTCAAGGGGAAATTGTACGGTGTCTATTAGAAGGAAAAGATTCCCTCATTATCCTGCCGACAGGGGGAGGAAAGTCTATTTGCTTTCAACTTCCAGCGTTGATGCAGCAAGGGTTAACATTAGTTGTGTCGCCTCTCGTAGCTTTAATGGAGAATCAGGTGCAGGAGTTGCGATCGCGCGACTTACCCGCTGCCTCTCTGCACAACGAAGTTTCTGCTCACCAGCGCCGCCGAACACTACAAAATCTCCAGCGGTTGCGGTTGCTTTACCTTTCACCTGAGACTCTACTCAGTAGTACAGTCTGGGAGCGTCTTTGCGACCCAAAACTTAAGATTAACGGCCTCATCTTAGATGAAGCGCACTGTCTCGTTCAGTGGGGAGATACCTTTCGCCCTGCCTATCGGAGGTTAGGAGCTGTACGGCCTGCCTTGCTCAAACACAAACCACCAGGGAGTCAGATCGCAATCGCCGCCTTCACAGCCACTGCTGACCCAGCAGCTCAACGTATTATCCGTGATTGCCTGCAACTCCAGAACCCGGTGCAATTTCTCAATAACCCTTATCGAGAAAACCTGGCTCTTAGCGTTCAGACAGTTTGGACACCTCGCGGTCGTCGCCAAACTTTACTGAACTACATTCGTGAGCATAAAGACACTGCGGGTTTGGTCTATGTACGCACCCGCCGCGATAGTGAAGAATTAGCTGCCTGGCTAGGCGAGAAAGGGTTTCGCACGACAGGCTATCATGCTGGGCTTAGCCCACAGGAGCGGCGTCAGGTCGAAAACGCTTGGATAAACGACGAAATGCTCTTCGTAATTTGTACCTCTGCTTTCGGCATGGGCATCAATAAACCAAATGTCCGTTGGGTCATTCACTACCATGCGCCAATGCTGCTTTCAGAATATGTGCAGGAGGTGGGGCGAGCCGGACGGGATGGCAAGCCGTCAAAGGCCCTGACGTTGGTCAGTGAACGAACAGGGTGGCTTGATCCCGATGATAAGCAACGGCAGCAGTTTTTCCGAGAGCGGGAGCGATCGCTCCTTCGCACGGCTCAAAATCTTGCAGGCCAGCTTCCCAAATTGGGGGAGGTCGCGACGGTATCCCGACAGTTTAAGGATGGGGCGATCGCTCTTTCCCTCCTCCACAGCTCAGGTCAGCTACGGTGGACCGACCCCTTTCACTATGTAATTCAATCCAAAGCGAATTCTGCTGTGCCCCAAACGGCTCAACCTATAGAGGCGTACCTTTATGGGCGTGGGTGCCGTTGGCAGTATTTGCTACGAGCATTTGGATTTACAACGGAAGCGGAAGGTTTTCGCTGTGGGACGTGCGATCGCTGCCTTCGCCGTTAGTCATCGCTACCTCAGCTCAAGAGGGAGTGAGAGCTTTGCTCTCACTCCCTCTTGAGCTGAAAGGATAAAACTTATGCTTGTACGCTAGCTTCCTCTGTCCAGGTTCGTGCCGGATTGAGAGGCAGCGTGAACCAGAACCGGGCACCCCCTTCAGGGCAATTTGCGACGTGGATATCGCCCCCGTGAGCTCGAATAATTTGTTGGCAAAGATGAAGTCCAATTCCCAGGCCATTGGTATGGCGGGTATTCGGCCCCCGCTCGAATAGCTTGAACAGATACTCGCATTGCTCTGCCGAGATGCCAGCCCCGTTATCCTGCACACTGCATTGAATGCGATCGCCCACCAATTGAGCTTCAACTTGCATCTCAACACCGGGTGGATTGTGCTTCAGAGCATTTTCCACCAGGTTCTTCAACACTCGGCAAATCTGGATGGGATCAAGTTGGATTGTCGGCAAATCAGTCGGGATGACATAGTTTAAGGTCGCCTGGTTTCTGTGAAGCCATGGCTTCATTTCACAGAGGATGGTGGGAATAAACTGCCCCAGGGCAACGGGTTCGTAGTGCAAGGACAGAGGGCGAGTTACTTCAGTGTGGGTATCGAGAAGCGCATCGATCAGACTGAGGTGGCGATCGCTCCCCTGCACCATCCGTTCTACAAAGGAGCGGGGAACAGGAATCTGTTCATCATTTTGAGTGCAGGTAATACTATTTCCCTGAAGCAGATTTTGAAACACCATCTGCATACCCAATACGGGGTTCCGCAGGTCATGGGATACCGCATGGAGCAACAGCCGCAGAGATTGTTCGGTTCGCTGGAGCTGCTGCTGTTGTAAGTAGGACTGCTGCTCTAATTTGCTAAGTCGAAGCCAGGTGTCGACCCGTACTTGAACTTCGCGAAAGCTGAAAGGCTTATATAAATAGTCGGTAATACCAAATTGGAATCCCTTGTCTTTATCAAAATTTGTTTGGGTTTCCGTAATTAGCAGAATTGGAATGGTTTCTAAAGGAGGATAACCCCGTAGCTCAGTGCACAAGGTAAAACTGTCCATCCCTACCGTGTTCCAGTCCATCAGGATGAGAACCGGTAAGCAGTGAGCAGCCTGAGCGATCGCCGCTTTACCATTTGCTACAGCGACTACTGGGCGATCTACCGTCGATAGGGCTTGGCTTATGCCATCTTGTACCGCCGGATCCGTTGTAATTAGCAAAATCGTCTCAGCTACCAACGCCGTGTCTATGCCTCCAAGAAAACCATAAGCTCCTTAACCTTGTCCCTCATCATAATGGCCCCCGAAAGGAGGCTACCTCATGCTAGTGGGTGTTTTCCCCTCTGGTGTTTCTTGCTCTGCAGATGGAGAGCGTGATGCATCCTATACGTTTTTTAACTATAGGGTGCCGTGATGAAGGGGAGCGATGAACCTATATGCCCGATCTGAAAACCATGCGTTAAAATGAAATTTAGTGGAGGTGCAGCCTCTGCACCCTCGGACATATTTCTGTCAGAAGTGGGCCAAACCCGCTTTTTTTTGTTTCAATTTTTCGGGAATTTGCTCCCGCCTTCGCTACTATGACCCATCCCCTTATCCCACAAGTCCTCGAATTGGCTGCCCCTGTCGCAGAACCCCTGGGGCTGGAAGTTGTAGGGGCTGTGTTCCATACCAATCAAAATCCACCCGTGTTGCGGGTCGACATTCGCAATCTTCAGCAGGATACAGGTCTTGAAGACTGTGAGCGCATGAGCCAGGCCTTAGAAACAGCCTTAGATGAGGCCGCTCTCATTCCTGACGCCTATGTCCTGGAGGTATCCAGCCCGGGAGTCCCCGAATTGTTGACCACTGAGCGAGAATTTATTTCTTTCAAGGGGTTTCCGGTAACGGTGACCGTAACAGAACCCTATAAAGGTCAAATGACCTGGAGCGGTCAGCTCGTGCGACGGGATGACGAAGCCATTCACCTCACTCGTAAGGGTCGGGCGATCGCCATTCCCCGCTCACTCATTCAATCCGTTCACCTGGATAATCATCCGGAGTCCTAACTTCTATATCGCTCACCTGTCTGGCACCATCGCACCTAGTCGCCCCCACATCATTTCGGAGGTTTTCCCTATCTATGTCAATGTTTACGCTAGCCGGCCTTCAAGACATGATCGACAGTATCAGTCGCGAGCGCAATCTGCCGAAAACAGCCGTTCATGCGGCGTTACGGGAAGCCCTCCTGAAAGGCTATGAGCGGTATCGCCGCACCAACCGCCCCGATAGCCAGATTTTTGATGAAGAATATTTCGATAACTTTGAGGTCGAGCTCGATATCGAAGAAGAGGGCTTCCGTATTCTGGCAACCAAAGCCATTGTTGAAACAGTTTCTAACCCTGACCACGAAATTGCTCTGAATGAAGTACAGGAAGTAGCTCCCGAAGCTCAATTGGGTGATACGGTTGTGCTCGATGTCACGCCAGACCAGAGCGACTTTGGTCGGATGGCTGCTATCCAGACGAAGCAGGTGCTCGCTCAGAAGCTGCGGGATCAGCAGCGTAAACTGGTGCAGGAAGAGTTTCAGGAGCTAGAAAATAGCGTTCTGTCAGCTCGGGTGCTGCGATTTGAGCGCCAGTCTGTCATCATGGCCGTCAGCAGTGGTTTTGGCCAACCGGAAGTGGAAGCTGAATTGCTCAAGCGAGATCAACTTCCCAACGATAATTATCGCGCGAATGCCACCTTCAAAGTTTTTCTGAAGCGAGTTTCTGAAGGTGCCCACCGGGGACCGCAGTTGCTTGTGTCGCGTACGGATGCCGGTTTGGTGGTTGATTTATTCGCCAATGAGGTGCCGGAAATCGAGGAGGAAATCGTACGGATTGTGGCCGTCGCGCGGGAAGCCAATCCTCCGTCACGCTCCGTTGGGCCTCGTACCAAAATTGCTGTAGATACCTTTGAACGGGATGTGGATCCCGTAGGAGCGTGTATTGGAGCTCGGGGTTCTCGTATTCAGGCTGTGGTTAACGAACTGCGGGGTGAGAAAATTGACGTAATTCGTTGGTCTCCCGACCCTGCGACCTACATTGCTAATGCCCTCAGTCCTGCGCGGGTAGAGCAAGTTATTCTAGTGAATCCTGAAGAAATGCAGGCTCACGTCCTGGTTCCAGATGACCAGCTTAGTTTAGCGATCGGTAAGGAAGGCCAAAACGTGCGTCTGGCAGCTCGTTTGACGGGCTGGAAGATCGACATCAAGGATTCTGCGAAATACGACTTTGAAGCCGAAAGCCGCAAAATGGCTGAGCTGGCTGAGCAACGGAAGGCCGAGCAAGCTGCCCGTGCGTTAGAAGATGCCTATGAAGACGAGGACTACGAAGATGAGGACGATGTAGCTCCCGAAGAGGCAGAAGAGGCGATCGCCTACACCGATGAGAATGAAGTGAATGCCGACGGGTTCGGGGTTGCTAGTGCCAGTGCTCTACAACGACCCGACGCCAACGCTTAATCACGGTTAGGGCGCGTTTTAAGCTTGCTGAAGGCGTTGTTTTCGTGCGCTTCGCGCACGAAAACAACGATCAAAGCAGGCTCTAGTAATTCAGGCCATCCTGTTTGTTGATCAATAATGCTGGAAGAGCCTGAGCTGTAATTTAGCCCCGTACCTTTACACTAGTAGGCTGCGGCTTAAGTTTGCAACCTATGTTTTTGTGTGGGGTGCGAAGCACCCCACACAAAAACATAGGTGATGGATTTCCGCCTCAGCGTACTAGGCTTCTAAAATCTAAAGGCTAAAATTTTCCTATCTGAAGTGGGAGAAATTGGAAGTTGGGAAAATTACAAAAACCGAAAAAAATACGGAAATCCTCCACAACCTCCGGCTTTCACGTTAAGCTGGTGTAGGTAGGTACTATGGAACGGGATTATAGACGGTGTGTTGGCTGTCGCCAAGTAGCTCATAAACGCTACCTCTGGCGTGTGGTGCGTGTTTTTCCATCACGCTCTGTGCAGCTAGGCGAAGGGACTGGGCGTTCAGCCTATCTCTGCCCAAATGAGGCCTGTCTGCGAGTCGCGCAAAAGAAGAACGCTTTAGGGCGATCGCTAAAAGTTCCAGTATCGCCAGAAACCTATCAAATGCTTTGGCAACGCCTCTCTGAGGCAGAGCACGACCAGACCAAGCTTTCGCAGGGAGGCGCTGTGACACTGATGAACGACTTAAACCGCTAACCTGCGCTTCATGAATTCGAAGCCTTGGTCGGACAAAACCTGTCGATTGATAGTTAAGCGATCGCTACAGGGTAGATATTTCAACCTTTTGTTTCCCGACTAAGCGTTTCTTCGTTAGGATGTAAAACGAATCACACCACCACGTCATTGGATTAGAAACGAATCGAAAAACATTCGATAGATGACTCAAGGGCGTCACCCAGGTGTGGAATGATGAAGATGTAATCCTATTCCAGGGAGTAGGGGCTATGTAACAATGGGTCGGTGCAACGAGGGGAGAGTGGATGAACAACGGCAAAGTGAGAATTTACGAACTTTCCAAAGAATTGAATCTAGATAACCGAGAAATTTTGGACGTCTGCGAACAATTGAACATTCCAGTTAAAAGCCATAGCAGCACTATCTCCGAAGCGGAGGCTGCTCGTATCCGTTCGGCTGCCGAGAAGGGGGTTCAGCACTCCGTTGCGACCCGCTCTAGCACCCCTTCTTCTACGCCTTTGCCACGTAAGGATAAGCCTCAACCACCAATTAAGAAGAAACAACAAATTCTAGAGATCCGTCGTCAACCTCCATCCGCCGAGCCGCCTAAGCGCCCGGCTGTTCCGGTGCCGCCATCATCTCCTGAGCCGGTTGCAAGTGTGAGCCCCGAGCCTGCATTTGCACCTGCACCTGTTGCGGCAACTCCTACGCAACCCGTTCCGCGGCCTGTGTTGACGAAGCGTCCCGCACGGCCTAACGAAGAAGAAGTGGCTATCGAGCCAGAAGAGGCGCCAGTTTTAGAGGCTCCTCCTCAAGAGGAGGTTGCGGCACTTCAAGAACCCGTGGCCCCAGTGCCATCGGCCCCTGTTCCTGAGCCTAAGGCTCCTTCGCTAATTGGGCCGCCTGTTAAGCCTTCTGTTCGGGCTCCGGAACCTTCCCCTGCCCCTACACCTGCAGCACCTCCTGTCGCTACATCAGGGGTTGGTCGGCCTGTGTTGAAGAAGCCTAGCCAGTTGCGACAGCAACCTGCTATGGATGATGATACGTCTGCGCCGCCGAAGCGACCTATGGTGGTTGTGAAGCGGGGGCAATCCGATGAGAATGGCAATAATGGTGGTCGGCCTGAGGCCACTCCTCCAGTTCGTCGTGATAAGCCCGTCATCGAACTGCGGAATAAGCCTGTGCGTCCCGCTGATCGGGTTGCCGCTGATGGATCTGCTACAGCAGGTACGGTCCCAGTTGCTGATGTTGCAGATTTAGAGCTGAAACGCCCTGATCGTCCCACGCCTTCAAAATCCATCAAGCGTGGCGGCCGTCGTCGGGATGAGGATGAAGAAGAGCGGGAAGCCGCTCGGGTTGCGAAACCTGCTGCCAAAGGGAAGCGGCGATCGCAAGTTGAAATTGACGAAGACATTGAGTTGGATGATACTCTGGACGGCCAGAGTGAAGAGGACGCTAATGCCGCAATGGTACGGATGTCCTTGGCCCGCCCACCCAAGCCTAAGAGCAGTAAACCTGCGGCTAAGCCTGCTGCGATTGCTGCTCCGAAGAAGAAATCCTCCTCTTCGGATGGGCGGAGTCATCGTCGCGATCGCCGTGAGCAAGATGTTCAAGAACGTCCGGAAGTCATCACGCTTACAGGTGGTGTAACGGTGGCAGAACTGGCAGAACAATTGGTGGTTCCGGAAACCGAAATCATCAAAGCCCTGTTCATGAAAGGCATCATGACCACCGTTAATCAGATGCTGGACGTGCCTACAGCCACTGCAGTTGCTGAAGAATTTAGCGTTCTTGTGGACGCAGCTGTGGGTGAGGCAGAGGCGAAGAAAGTTACCGAAATGCTGGATGCAGCCGACATGGAAAACCTCCATCGTCGTCCCCCAGTGGTAACCATCATGGGCCACGTAGACCACGGGAAAACCACCCTGCTGGATTCCATCCGGAAGACCAAAGTGGCTCAAGGCGAGGCTGGCGGTATTACCCAGCACATTGGCGCCTACCACGTTGATGTGGAGCACAATGGCCGGGAAGAGCAGGTTGTCTTCCTGGATACGCCGGGTCACGAAGCCTTTACCGCCATGCGTGCTCGGGGTGCCCGAGTGACCGACGTAGCGGTGCTGGTTGTAGCGGCTGATGACGGGGTACGTCCTCAAACAATTGAGGCTATCAGTCACGCCAAGGCAGCAGAAGTTCCTATCGTCGTTGCTATCAACAAGGTTGATAAGGAACAGGCCAACCCCGATCGGGTGAAGCAAGAGCTGATGGAGTACGGCCTTGTGCCTGAAGAGTGGGGCGGCGACACCATTATGGTGCCGGTCAGTGCACTCACAGGCGATAACCTGGACACCCTCCTGGAGATGTTACTACTGGTAACTGAGGTAGAAGACCTCCAAGCTAACCCCGATCGCCCAGCCAAGGGTACGGTGATTGAAGCCAACCTTGATAAGGCGAAAGGTCCTGTTGCAACACTGCTCGTACAAAACGGTACGCTGCGGGTCGGTGACGTGCTGGTTGCAGGTTCTGTCTTGGGCCGTGTGCGAGCCATGGTCGATGACCGGGGCAAGCGCGTGAAGGAAGCTCTCCCATCCTTTGCGGTGGAAGTGTTGGGTCTGAGCGATGTACCTGCCGCTGGTGACGAGTTCGATGTGTATCGGGATGAGAAAGAAGCCCGGTCACTCGCCGATCAGCGCACAGATCAGCAACGTCAGTCTCGTCTGCAACAGGCTATGGCCTCTCGCCGTGTGAGCCTCAGCACCCTATCTGCTCAAGCGCAGGAAGGGGAACTGAAGGAACTCAACTTGGTGCTGAAGGGCGATGTGCAAGGTTCGGTGGAAGCGATTCTGGCTTCCTTGCAGCAGCTGCCTCAGAAGGAAGTGCAGATTCGTGTACTACTGGCAGCACCGGGCGAAATCACTGAAACTGACGTGGATCTGGCGGCGGCTAGTAACGCAGTCATCATCGGGTTCAACACAACCTTTGCAAGCGGTGCCCGTAAGGCAGCCGATGATGCAGGGGTGGATGTGCGGGATTACAACATCATCTACAAGTTGTTAGAGGATGTGCAGGGGGCCATGGAAGGTCTGCTAGATCCCGAACTGGTGGAAGAGCCTCTGGGTCAGGTAGAAGTGCGAGCGGTATTCCCCGTTGGCAAGGGTACGGTGGCTGGATGTTACGTACAGTCTGGCAAGATCATTCGGAACACCCGGATGCGCGTGTCTCGTAATGGCTCCATTGTTCACGAAGGTAATCTCGATTCGCTTAAGCGGATGCGGGATGATGTGAAGGAAGTGGCAGCTGGATATGAGTGCGGTATCGGCTCCGATGACTTCAGAGATTGGAAGGAAGGTGACATTATTAATGTTTACCGCCTGGTAACTAAGCGCCGTACGTTGACGGTGTAAGTTGTTCAATCTGCGATAGTTTCAAATCAAAAAAGCGCGACCCATTAGGTCGCGCTTTTTATTTGGACAGATTGCAAACGATTACTGTGTATGTGCAGGAAGGGGTATGAAGTGGTTCTTTCTGCGTGCCAGCTTAAAGACAATACAACCTTCTAGGGGTTCTTATGACTTGAAATTTCGATGTGAATGGCCTGGTCAATGTTGTGGAACAAAGCTTCTAGAGTTGAGTTGTTGTCGATAATAATATCTGCCCGTCGGAGTTTTTCTTCAATGGGCATTTGGCTGTTGATGCGATCGTGAATTTGTTCTAAGGTCAGGAGGCCGCTGGTGTCGCGTTCTTGGAGACGGTTGATTTGGCGCGATCGCTCACACTGCACCACCCAAATCTCTGTTACCAGATCTGTCATGCGGGCCTCGAATAGAAGTGGAATAACCAGAACGACGGTGGGATAGGTAATGGGATCAAGGCCACTGAGTTCGGATTGGATGCGATCGCGCACATAGGGATGAATTCGTTTCTCTAGCCAATGCAGTTCTGTCTGACAGCTGAAAACAATTTCACCAAGTCGCACCCGGTTCAGATCCCCGTTTGGCAGCAATACGTTGGAACCGTAGCGCTCTCCAATTTCCTGTACTAAAGCTGAGCCTGGGGCAACGGCGTCTCGTGCATAAATGTCTGCATCCAAAATGGGCAGTTGGTAGGCTGTGGCCAGGTAATTTGAAATTGTTGTTTTGCCCATGCCGATACCGCCCGTGAGCCCGATAACTCGTTGGGATGGACGGTTGGCCTGACCCTGCGTTGCCATGCTGTCGGGGATGCCTATTCCGTAATCGGATCTGATGAGGATGCCCATTGCGCCAGTGTCGTTGTGAGTCCTTCTAGAGTGTATTCTGTGGCTTCTATGTCCACCCGCCCCAGCCATCGGCGGCAGGCATCTGAGGTTTGGGGGCCAATGGAGGCAATGCACACGGAGGCTAATAATGGATCGACATCAAGCCCATGCTGTTTTAATAACTGATGGAAGCATTGCACCGTTTTAGAACTGGCGAACGTAATCGCCTGGATGTGCTGTGCTTCAAGAGCTTGCTGAATATCCACTGTTAATGTCTGCGTACACCCTGATTGATAAGCGGCTACTTCTGTAACTCGAGCACCTGCTTGAGTGAATTCCTGCACCAACACATCCCGGCCCCCAGTTTCAACGCGAGGAAAGAGGATCTGAAGCTCCTTGAGAGGTTCAGGAAAGTGTTCTACCAGGGCATCGGCCACAAAATCGGGTGGTATGAAATCAGCCTGAAGGCCATAACCTTTAAGCTGTTGAGCAGTTTTCTTCCCAACAACGGCAATTTTGACTTCCGCCAGGGCACGAGCATCCTTTCCCTGAGCGGTTAACCGTTGGAAGAAGTAATCAACACCGTTCGTGGATGTCAGAATTAGCCATTGGAATTGGGAGAGCTGAGCGATCGCCCCGTCCAAAGCATTCCAGCTAGAAGGCGGACCCACCTCGATAGCAGGCATTTCTAGTACGGTTGCTCCCTGAGCTTGTAGCAACTTGGCAAACTGGCTGGACTGTCCCGCTGAGCGAGTGATCAGCACCGTGTGCCCCGTTAGGGGAAGGGGGAGGGTTGACGTTTCAGACACGGTCAGAGGAGGAGATGTTTCAGGATGATTATACGGGGTGGGGGGATTTCCCTGAAGGTATGGACGTAGACCCACCACTTCTCCGATGACCAAAACCGCTGGAGAGAGAGATTGGCGGGCTACCTGCTGAACAATGGTTTGTAGAGTTCCGGCCCAAACTTGTTGATCTGGATGTCCGGCCCAGCGAATGATGGCGATGGGAGTGTGTGGCGATCGCCCTGCTGCGATCAGCCGCTCCACAATATTTGCCACATGCCGTGCCCCCATAAGCATGACCAGGGTTTCAATCCCAACCAAGCTACTCCAATCCAAGGCTTCCGGTTCGTGAGCGCTGAGCACGGCAAAGCATCGGCTCATCACAGGATCGGTCAAGGGGATTCCGGCCAGTAGTGGGCCTGCTAGTGCGGATGACAATCCTGGGACGACTTCAACGGCAATGCCTGCACGGGTAAGTGCCTGAATTTCGGATGTGCTACGACCAAATACGAAGGGATCGCCGCTTTTCAGGCGTACAACCTGATGACCTTGCTGGCAATGCTGTACGAGGAGATCATCAATCTCGGATTGAGTCAAGCTGGGTTGACCACCCCGCTTACCGACGCTGATAGAAGTGCAGGTCTTGGGGACAACATCCAGCATTGCCGGATCAACCAGGGCGTCGTAGAGCACGACATCAGCCTGCTGAAGCAGGTGATATCCCCGTAGCGTGAGGTAATCAATCCGGCCAGGACCAGCACCAATTAGATAAGCTTTGCCAGCGGGCATAGGAACGAGAGGGGAACAGCAACCAGTGACTGTACAATCCACCTGATCTAATTATCGGCTTTTCCAGGTGCCATGAAAACTGTGGGGAATGACGCCAGGGAGAGCGAGGCGGCAGCAGGGGCCCTCTTGAAGGCGATCGCTCTCATAGACCCAAACCTCACTGCGATCCAGGTTGCCATCGTAAACAACCGTTAAAACCCAACCGCACTCCGGATCGTCAGAGCCTGGGGCAAACAGGGGCTCAGATGGGTAACGCCCTAAGCCAGCATCGGCAATGGTAAGGGTTTCACTGGGATGGTGGTAGCGGGCGATAGTTCCAAACAATTCTCCCCGTTCCATATCGCCGGGGCGATGAACGCACAGGTAAGTGTAGGGGGTCGCTTCCCCAACGTAATGTAGAGGTATGGTAGGAAACTCGCAGTCCGCTTCAACCAGAGGTTCCGCCCCAATAACCTGGCCTGACTGGGGATTGATGCGTATTTGCCAGAAGCTTCCTTGTGCGCGCGTCTGGACCTGGCCCTGAGCTACTTCCTGCAGATACGCATTGGTCTTGAAATCGGAGTACCTCACCATGGTTAAGCCAATTGAGCCATCAGCATCAATCAGCCCATTGCCAAAGTGCCACTGATACCAGGGTTCTGCCTCAGCCCGACTGATGAGTTGTAGGGTTTCTCGGTCAAAGATGAGAATTTCGGTACCCTGTTCTGGTTTCCAGTACATAGCATCGCTGGCACTTTTGAGATTGAGAAGCAGGGGCAGGATTTGGATACGGACGGGAGGGATGGCAAACACCAGGTAGGGGCCTGCCAGCACAAAATCATGAATTAAAGGAATGCCCTGAAGCAGGAAGGTATTTTGGCACAAGAGGCGACCGTGGCGATCGCTTCGATACAGATTCAGCGTTGCCTCTTTCCCGAAGCTCACTCCAAAATTGTAGATTTCGCCCGTCTGGGGATCACGCTTGGGATGGGCGGAGTAGGGTTTGGATTTCAGCCCTTCCAAGGGACTGATTCCCTGGGTTATCAGGGTATCCAATGTCAGGGCATGGGGTTCCCCAGCTTCCCAGAGAGCCAGGAGGCGATCGCTGTTGCCAGCTTCAGTTTCACCTTCCACGACCATGACGGAAGTGTTCGCCACATTTTTGGGTGGTTTGCCAAAGCTGGTCCAGATGGGACCGGATGGGATCGTTCCGTAGTTGCCAAAAATGAGGCGATCGGCTTTGGCCTCAGCTTGATACCCTGCCGTTTGGACGTAGCGATAAGTCGCCGTTGCCTGTCCTTCGCCAATGTGAACCGCTAGAATCGCTCCGTCGCCATCAAACCAGTGACCCATCCGTTGGCTGCCCCGTTCCAATCGGGCCGGGCCATTGCGGTAGAGGGTGCCATGCAAATCTTCTGGGATAGAACCTTCTAATAGGGTCAGGGGTGTCAATGGAAATTCACCCGCCGGACGAGTTACTGCCGTTGCCCACAAGGGAAGGCGAGGGGAAGAAACAACCATGAAAAGATTTCCTGAGGAAAATTACAGCGGGAAGTTGTTCATCCCTGTACTCTCTGCGATCGCACACCCAGTTGGATGTGCTCGCCCAAGTCGCTATCCCACCATACCAGGCGGTTCTAACGTTGGGCCTGTGCTTCGGGGCAGAATTGATTAATCCTCCTCCTAAGGTTATATAGGCAAGGAACCGTATCAAGTTATACAAATCTATGAAGGGTTAGGGCTGTAAATCACTCTGCTCCAGATATACTGTTTGGGAATTTAGTAAAGGAATCTTTGAAGCATTAATTTGTTCTATGTAATGCATAGAGGGATAACCCTTTCTTGGACCTGCCAAGCACTTAGTATTTAGCAGAGATCTCCTGTAATTTGTCATTTCAAAGCCTACGGAATTATCGAGTAGTCACAAACAATGAGCCAGAACCAAAATCCATTTACGTTCACTCGCACTGTCTTGCTTTGGACTTCACTAGGAATTGTTTGCGGTCTATTTGCCTCAATTTATTGGATTGTTTTGTCTCATCTTATTCAAGGTTTTGAACAAGTTAGTGGAATTTCTCTACTATTTGTAATGCCTCTGGCTGGATTACTGATTGGCCTGGTCATTCATAAATTAGGAAATCCTGGGGAAATTGGCTTAATTATTGACAATATTCACCTCAACGAAGGGCGCTTATCTATGAGGGAAAATCCCTCTATGATTTTGTCGTCTTTGATTAGTATTGCAAGTGGCGGAAGTGCCGGACCTGAAGCACCGATGGTGCAGGTAACAGGTTCGATGGGAACCTGGTTAGCCGATCGCTATCGTGTTAGTGGAGATGCCCTACGAACCTTGAGTATTGCCGGAATGGCATCAGGGTTTACGGTGCTCTTTGGAGCTCCTTTAGGAGGAGCTTTTTTTGCACTAGAAATTCTTCACCATCAGCATGTTGTTGAATATTACGAAGCTATCTTGCCAGCTATTATCGCAAGCTGTGCAAGCTATGTCGTTTTTGTGGCAATTACTCAACTGGGGCTTGGGCCAACCTGGCACTTTCCCCAATACAGCATTAATAGCGTGAATGACTTTGTGGCAGCGATCGCATTCGGTATTGTGGGGGCGATCGCTGGCTGGCTATTTATTCTAATTTTTCGTTTCTGTACTCGACAGTTTGAATCCTTAAAAGCAATTTATGTGCGAACAACCCTGGCAGGCTTGGGGCTTGGAATTTTGGCCAATTTATTTCCCCTGACTCGCTTCTTTGGAGAGCATCAATTAGAACAGGTGATCGATGGTAACTTTCAATTACCGTTTTTGTTTGGGTTAATTGTTGCCAAGATGCTTGCTATCAGTATTACTGTAGCGGGAGGATGGCGTGGAGGAATTATTATTCCACTCTTCTTTATTGGTGCTTGCCTCGGCAAGGCTATGATTATGCTGAATGCTGGGTTAGACGAATCTTTGGCGATGATTTGCATTATGGCGGCCCTCAACGCAACCGTAACTCGAACACCCATTAGCACCACATTATTACTTGCTAAGTTAACTGGATTTAGCACCTTTGCTCCGATTCTTTTTGCCAGTGTCGTAGGTTTCTTGCTGGCTCCTCGGCATCCCTTTATTGCCTCTCAAATGAAAATGCGCCAGGAATGATTTAGATTCTCAATTATCATTCCTGCTGAGACATAGGACAAAAAGAGTGAGGCGGCGCATTGCGCCGCCTCACTCTTTTTGTCCTAACGAAAATGGCTACAGCTGTATATCTTAAGAACTCGTTTGAAACGAGTGATTTTTCATGCACTAAATGCACGAGAAATGAACCCAAAGTTGAATTAAGCGGTTGCAGTGACGGACTGCTTGTAAGCAACCCAACCACCGTAATTAGAAATATCTTCCCACCCATATTCTTCCACTTTCTCACGAGGGTAGAGAAAGGCTGTGGCAACTCCACCGTCTTGCAGAGGTACTTCTACCGGATACATGTGGGGGGGCTCGTTGGTAGCCAGGTAATCAAACTGTTCAATCGTCATTTCATACACTTCACCGGGAATAGAAATGCCGCCTTCTTCAACTTCATAAATTCCGGGATGCCAACCATTTTGTACAGAATGCAGCCGATAAAGTGGTTGTGTTTTGGCCTCTGCAATGAATTTGGCTTCCCCTAAATTCTGGTGGTCGGGTTGCCCCCGCAGCGCTGAACCACAGATAAAAACACGGCGAGTCTCGGTCATGGTGTAGTCCTTCCTGACAAAATCAAATGAATTAGACTGTAGAGTAATTTCCGGCCTTCCTGAGTGCAGAGGCCAAAGAATTTCCCGAATGGTATTACTTGTTACCCTATTTCTTTTGGGGAAATTGTATACAGTATACAATTCGGTGAGGTTTTCTGCTGCTGAACTGCTTTGGAAAGCCACATTGTAATTTCTACTCTCATAAGGGGTGCTGTATGGCTGTGCTTTCGCGGTTGGGGGTGAATGGCGATCGCCTGATGGGCTGGATCAATCGCCTGGCGAAAGTAGGGCGACAACCCAATGGGGATATTTGTCGTCTGGCCTTCACCCAGGAGGACTTGCAGGCTCGCTATCTCGTGCAGCAATGGATGATGGAAGCGGGTCTGACCGTTCGTACCGACGCGGCTGGTAACTTGATTGGAACCTATGCGGGGTTATTGGATGGGGTTCCGGCTCTGGCCACGGGTTCTCATATTGACACCGTGCCGTCGGGCGGAGCTTATGATGGCGTGCTGGGTGTACTGGCTGGCATCGAAGTGGTCAAGACCTTGCAGGATAATCAGGTGCGGCTGAAGCACCCTCTTGAGGTGATTGTCTTCACCGATGAGGAGAGTAGTATGGTCGGTGCCCGTAGTATGGCGGGGCTGGTGCCCGAATCTCCAGCCGATCTCAAGTTACGAGATGGGCTGAACATCACTGACTGCCTGGAGGCAATTGGCGGGAATTGGGAGGCAATTAAAACGGCAAAGCGTGGGCGCGATCGCATCGCCGCCTTTGTTGAACTTCACGTTGAGCAAGGGGCCGTGCTAGAGCGTGCTGGGAAAGAGATCGGTGTCGTGCAGGGCATTGTTGGCATGCGCCGCAGCAAAATTACCATTTTGGGTCAAGCTAATCATGCGGGCACCACCCCGATGGATATGCGCCAGGATGCCCTGGTTGCTGCCGCTCAGGTGGTATTGGCCGTGCGTGACATTGCTCTGGTAATGCCGGGTGATCCGGTCGCAACGGTTGGTTATCTGACCGTCGCCCCCAATGCTGCCAACATTGTGCCGGGTCAAGTGGAATTGACGGTGGATATTCGCGACCTCTCCCAGGGCTGTATGGATGCCATGCAAGCACGATTGGAGGCGGAATTGCGGGCGATCGCCACAGCCACCGACACCACCATCTCCACCGAACTTATTCTGTTTGTCCCCCCATCTCCTGCCACCGATCGCATTCAAGCTACGATCGCAGCCGTTTGCGAAGACTTGCACCTGAGCAGTATTTCCATGCCCAGCCGAGCCGGCCACGATGCTATGGAAATGGGCCGTATCACTGACATGGGCATGATTTTTGTTCCCAGTCAGCAAGGCCTGAGCCACTCAGGTCGAGAATACACGCCACCTGAGCAATGTATTCAAGGCGCAAACGTCCTGTTACAAACCTTCTTAAGGTTGGATGAGATGTACTGAGGCAAAAAGGGAATGGGTAATTGGTAAGCGAATAGGGATAATACCAACCTTCTCCCACTTTCCTCTTGTCCCTCCACTTTCCTGTTCCTTTGATCCCTCTCCCTCTTCTCGACAAAAAAGTTATTTGGGATACAGTCTCTTCTCTGGTAATCGTTTGTAGTAGTCACTAAGCAAAGTGCCTTATGCAAACCGAAAGCAAAACCAATGGTTAACGCAACTCTGGCCAGCTCATAAGTTTTTTTGCCTAATTAGGATTTATTCTCCAGGACAAAGCTATGGCTCAATCCTCCGATACTTTGCCCCTTCTAGTGCCAGCAGAATCACCGTCCGATCACAGTTTGCAGCAAGAATTGGCATCCCATTCTGCCGGGGTGTCATTGCGAAATGTTAGCAAGACCTATGGCAACAACTTTGTTGCAGTTCAGGATATTGACCTGGATATTCCGGCTGGTTCTTACTGTTGCTTGTTGGGGCCAAGCGGATGTGGTAAAACCACGACGCTACGGATGATTGCAGGCCACGAAACGATTACCAGCGGAGACATCTATATTGGTAGCACGCGGATTAATGATCTGCCACCTACCCGCCGGAATACGGCGATGATGTTTCAAAACTATGCCCTGTTTCCCCATAAAACTGTTTGGCAGAATATTGAGTTTGGCTTGCGGATGAAGGGTATTCCTAAGGCGGAGCGCGATCGCCGCGTTAGTGAAGTGGTCGAAATTGTCGGCCTCAATCGCTTTGTCGATCGCAAACCTGCCATGCTGAGCGGTGGTCAGCAACAGCGCGTTGCCCTTGCCCGTGCGTTGGTCACCCGCCCGGCTGTGTTGATGCTGGATGAACCCCTGAGCGCTTTAGACGAAAACCTTCGGGTTAAAACTCGTAGCGAACTGCGTCGGCTTCAGAAACAATTTGGCATGACCTTTATTCAGGTCACCCATGGCCAGGATGAAGCCTTTGCCCTCTCAGATCAAATTGTTGTGATGGATCACGGACGAATTGATCAGATAGGGACTCCAGGTGAAATTTTTGCCAAGCCATCGTCTCGCTTTGTCGCTCGGTTTGTAGGTGATAACAATATCTTCGTCGGCAAAGTGGCGGGTGTCGCTGGTCCCAGTGGGCCGGTGAAACTGGAAGTGGACCAATTGGGGACATTCCTGTGTCAGGGAGAAGGAGCTTCTGAGGGGATGACGGCTGCCTGCTGTGTGCGGAGCGATCGCCTCACCCTCCTTCCCTACCCTCCCGAAGATCCCGATGCCCTTAACCAATTCCCCGCGCGCGTGATTTCGGTGGAGTTCACCGGATATATCACTCGCGTCACGTTGCTCACTGAAGCAACAGCAGAAGAAATCACCTATAAGGTTCGCAGCCATGACTGGATGGCGAATCCAGCCCGAGAAGGGCAGTTGGTCACATTAGCCTGGAGCCCAGAAGATTGTATCTTCCTGGCCCATTAGTCCGGGCGAATGTGGCTTTGTCGGTGACTATCTCTTGGCCATCCATGCGGTCTTGAACCGAGTTGCGATCGCCAATTTTTCGGAAGGTTGAAACTCTTAACCTCGTTCAAACTTTACATTTTTCTAAAACTTCAGGATAACTATGGCCAAAATTTCTCGTCGTCAGGTGATTCGCACGGGTTTAGCGGCTGGAGCGGCGATCGCAGCGACTCGCTGTGCCCGTAGTGAAGCTCCCAGTGGTACTCCCAACAACCCGGCTCCCGGCCCCGAGGTCAATACCAATCAGATCAAAGACGTAACCCTCCGCTTTATCGGAACTGGGGTATCGCAGATCAACGAAATCCGCGACAAAGCCCAGAAAGACCTCGGCTTTAAGCTGGATATGCGGGCGCTGAGTACCGAGGAAAACAACCAGATCGCTATCACTCAACCGGGCCAATACGACATCTTTGACGGGGAATATTTCAGCTTGCCGCTGGTCGTACCCTCGGGTAATCTCCAGCCTATCGACGTGAGCAAGATTACCAATTTCGATAAAATTGTTCCCTTCTTCACCAGCGGTAAGTTTGATGGGATGCCTGTGGAAAAATCCCAGGGTACAGCTCCTTTTAAGGTGATGTACGTGAAGGATGCAACCTCCTCGGAGTTTTCCCCCACCCCCACGAACTTTGCAACGCTGATCCCATTCCAGTACAACGCGGATACCCTGGGCTATCGTCCTGATCTAGTGGGTCGCAAGATTGAGTCCTGGGCTGAGCTGTTCAATTCTGAATTCAAGGGCAAAACTGCCATCCTGGATATTCCTCAGATTGGCATTATGGACGCTGCTATGGTGGCTGAAGCCTCAGGCCTGATGACTTTTGGCGACAAGGGCAACATGACCCGCGAGGAAATTGACAAGATTACGGACATTCTCAAAGAACAGAAGCGCAATGGACAGTTCCGCGCTTTCTGGAAGACCTTTGATGAGTCAGTAAACCTGATGTCTTCTGGCGAAGTGGTGTTGCAGTCCATGTGGTCGCCCGCGGTAACAGCGGTGAAATCAAAGAACATTCAATGCGTATATGCTCCGCTAAAAGAGGGCTATCGTGGTTGGGGTGGTGGCATTGGCCTTTCCAAGAACCTCTCAGGTGTTGCGCTGGATGCGGCATACGAGTATATCAACTGGATGTTGGAAGGCTGGGTAGGTGCATTCCTCGGTCGCCAGGGTTACTATAGTGCCGCTCCTGAAACCGCTAAGAAGTACATGTCTCAGGCCGAGTGGGATTTCTGGTACGAAGGGAAGGCCGCTTCTGAGGACATGGTCGATCCCTTCGGCAAGACTCTGGAGAAGCAGGGTGCTATCCGGGATGGTGGTTCCTTTAAGGAGCGCTTTGGCAACATCGTCTGCTGGAACTCCACTATGCAAGAGAACACCTATCTCGTGCAGAAGTGGAACGAATTCATCGCATCCTAATTTGAGGAGTTAGTGGTTCGTGCCTGTTGTGCACGAACCACTAACTTTTTCTCATGCCTTTATTTAAGAATTAATCTCCTGCCATCTTCCCTGAAGGCCCATGGATAGAACCGTTAAAACACTTCAAATTTACGGCCTGGCGATTCCTCAAACCCTTGTTTTCCTGCTATTCCTGGTATTTCCAATCCTGGGAATTGTGGTTGTCAGCTTTTGGCAATTCAACGGGTTTGCTATGGTGCCAGGGTTTACGCTGGATAATTACCGCGCCATTTTTACATCTGATGTCACGCTCAGAACCTATCTGAATACATTTAAGTATGTATTCCTGGTTTGGTCTTTTTGCTTGGTCATTGGTTATCTAGTTGCTTACTTCCTGGCATTTTATGTGGAAGATAAGCGGCTACAAATCATCCTTTTCTTGATATGTACAGTTCCATTCTGGACGTCCAACATTATTCGGATGATTTCCTGGATTCCCCTATTAGGTAAAGAGGGGTTAATCAATAGCTTTTTGATTCATATTGGTTTGATCAATCAACCCCTTGAATGGTTGCTATTTTCTGATTTCGCCATTGTCTTGGGGATGGTGCATCTCTATAACTTTTTCATGATTGCGCCCATCTTCAATAGCTTGATGCGAATTGATCGAAACCTGATTACTGCCGCTGAAGATATGGGGGCATCAGGTTTCCAAATTTTCAAAGAGGTGATTCTGCCGCTGTCGGCTCCCGGTATTGCGATCGGGTCGATCTTTCTGGTCACCATCATTATGGGTGAATTCGTCACCGTTCGTCTGATGGGAGGTGGTCAGTCAGCCTCGGTTGGAAAGCTGATTCAAACTCAAATTGGCAGTATTCAGTATCCCCTGGCTGCGGCGAATGCTGTCATTTTGTTGCTGGTTACTTTGACACTGGTGCTAGCAATTCTGCGCGTTGTCAATATTCGAAAAGAACTGTAATCGCAACGGTGCTGATATGAGAAAGCGATCGCTCACCTTCTATCTTTTAGCCGCCTTCTTTGGGCTCTTTGTGCTGTTTCTCTACGGCCCGATGATCTCCATTTTCATCCTCAGCTTTCAGGGGCCAGAGGGCGGTTTGACCTTCCCGATGCGCGGGTTTAGCCCCACCTACTGGTTGTTGCAAGTGTTTCAGGAACAACGGGTGGGAAACTTTGTGGAGGCGTTCTGGCGATCGCTTGCCCTCGGTTTAGTGGTTACCCTGCTGTCCTTGATTGTCAGTGTTATGGCAGGTTTGGCATTCCGCAGCCGCTTCAAAGGCTCTGGTGTGCTGTTTTATCTCACCATTGCCAGTCTGATTGTGCCAAGCATCCTTATTTCTCTGGGTATTGGTATTGTTTTCCAAATTTTAAAGTTGGAAACCAACTGGTTTTCCTCGGGGCTAGGGGCGCATCTTACCTGGACGGTTCCCTTTGCTTTTCTTATCGTGCTGGGCATTTTCAACCGCTTCAATCCTTCCTATGAGGAAGCTGCCCGTGACCTGGGAGCTGGAGATGTAGTCACATTCTGGGATGTAATTTTCCCGCTGATTGCCCCAAGTCTTTTGGGTATTGGCATCCTGGCGTTTACGCTGTCCTATGACGAGTTCACCCGTACATCTCTAATCTCTGGGCAAAATAGTACCCTGCCGCTAGAGATTTTCGGGATGACGACTAACGTGACTTCCCCCGCTTTGTATGCGCTCGGGACTCTCACGACCCTGTTCTCTTTTGCGCTGATTATCATTGCACTTGTTGCTTACAATGCCCTCAACAAACAGCAAAAAACTTGAGATATCTGGTTTAGAGTAAAACGCACCATCCTACTCTTTTTACCCTAACGAAAATGGCTACAGCTATATATTCAAGTCTGGCACTGTGTCAAAAAAGCGAACCCAAAGCCCTGATTTTGCTGCTTCTTTACAGCGACAAAATCAAGACTTTGGGTTGGGGGTCAATCTATTAATCGGCTCAGTTTTCCACAATTCAAAACGTTATTGCCAGTAGCCATTCTCGCAATTCAATAATCGGTCCAGGATGGCGATCGCCTCCTCATCCCCTGACGTTCGAACCTGGGCCTCCATTCCAATATTGATCAACTCCATTCGTATCCGCTCCAAGTACGTGAGTGGAACTTCTCCCATTGCCACTCGGCTCTGAAGATCAGTTTGATTTTCTATAAACGAGCGATTGAGATCAAAACCAAAGGATTGGGCCAGGGCTTCCACCACGTAACGCTGTTCAGGACGGGCTGTTTCCAGAGTGGCTTGCATGGGTTGATTGAGGATTGCGTCCTGAGTGGCGATCGCTGCCTGTTCCTGCAACCACACCTCTGATGTGGATATGGGTAAATCCGTTGTCTCTTCGTCTACCTTAGCGAAGGCATGGGCCTCTGCATACACGACATGTCCATCGCGGTTGTAATCAGCAGAGGACACCCGTTCTCCAGTACGACTGATGCCGCTCAAGCCTGCGAAGAAGCTGGAGCTGTAATCTTCATAGTCTGCCTCGTTTACCTCAGGGGTACAACCGACTGAGGGGAGGGTACGAATTGTGGCGAAGAAGCCACAGCGGTTTTGAGAGGCTACCCGGTTAAAGGGTTTGCCACCTTCGTACATTAAGTTGGCGAAGGAACCCGAATAACACTGGGCCATCATCGCAACGACGGGTGTTTCTGGTGGGAGGGTGTCGAACACCTGAGCTAACTGTTGAACAGAAACCTGCTGATTACCCCAGAGGGCAATGGCGTTGTTGTTAAGGTCCTGTTCGTTACGCAGACCATGCCCAGTGAAGTAGAAAAAAATGGGACGTGTGCTTCCTGCTTCGGCTCTCTCTGCCACCCAACTGCGTAGATTGTTAAAGGTGGAAGCGCCGGTCAAATTAGGGATGTCGGGCACTTTAAACTGTATCTGCCCCTGCTCATCCATGTAGCGGATGGTGGCCTGCCCGTTCGTTCCGTTGGCGAAGTAAACCTCTGCCGCACTTGGATTGAAACCCATTGCCTGCAGCGTTCGCTGAAAGTAGAGAACGTTCTTTTCCAGAGCAATTTCGTTATAGCTGGGCGCACCGCCACCACCCGCGACAAGGAAATCAGTGGATGAGGCGGCTTGGCAGTTTTGTTGGACTGTTGATCCGGTGCGATCGCCCAAAACCTCCTCCAGCACCACAGGCAGGCCTACGCCAAACAGAAGACTTCCACCAATACTGAGCAAAGAAAGACGCCACCAGGGAAATCGATGGGGCATGGTGCGATCGTCCTTATGTAGAATTTGCCCCTGATCATAACCTTCCAAAGAAAAGCGTGGAAGCTTTGCTCCCACGCCTTTTATATCTTTTCAATATGAAGATGCGTCTCATGTTCTACATCTTGCCTAAGCAGGCGTGGAACGTTAAGCGCATCTCCACATTGGATTGGTAATAGAAGATCTTAGCGAATTCCTTTACCGATCATTCCATTCTGTTGCGGCATCCGTTACCGCTTGATCGACTGTTTTATCGCCCAACATCGCTGCTTGCAAATTGTCATACACAATCTTTTGCAGTTCCTTAATATCTTTGTTGGCGGGTAACAACACCTCAGCATCCTGCATCTGCTGAGCGCTCACAGCGCGGGCTTTATCCAGATTAGGGGCCGACTCGGCCACATCTGTAAAGTAGGGATCTTCTAAAGCCTTCGTGGTAGACGGCAGAACATTGGCTGCCTTCGCAAAAGCCAACTGGTTCTCATCGTTGGTGATGAACAAGGCAAACTTCACAGCGGCATCCGGGGCATCCGTGTTGCGGGGAATCACCAGATTCATCACGGCAACGCTCTTTTTGCCCGTGGAGCCAGTGATTTGGGGAGCGGTTTGGGAGACCTGGGCGATCGCCGGAGCATTAGCTTCAATGGTCTTCAAAAATTGGGGTCCCGAATTCAAAATAGCGGTATCCCCAGTCTGGTAAAGCTCTAAGGCTCGACGGTGACCCTGGGTCAAGACTTCTTTGGGAAGCAATCCGTCTTGATATAAAGTTGTCCAGTATTCAAATACAGCCCGACCTTCCGACGTATCGAACGCTGCTTTACCGTCTGCGTCCAGAAGCTGCGCTCCCATCTGGGTAAATGATTGCAGCACATCAGCAGAATCCGTTGGAACAAAAGTGGAGAAGAAGGCGTACTTTCCTGTTTTTTCCCGTACCGCTCGGGCTACTTCTGCCAGTTCTGCATAAGTGGTCGGAGGCTGTTCAAACCCGGCCTGTTTCAACAAGTCCGTGTTGTAAATTGCCAGGCTTGTAGTCAGGTACCAGGGAATCCCAAAAGTTTCTCCATCGAGAGAATTGGCCTGCCAAATTTTAGACAAATATTGTTGCTGAACTTCAGAGGGAATCTTGTCGTTTAAGGGCAACCAGGCGTTACGTCCTGCCAACTGAGCAGCAAAGTCAGGGTTCAGGTTGACGACATCAGGAGCCGTGTTCGCCGAAACCGCCGTCAAAATTTTGCTTTGCATATCTCCCCAGGGGACATCCACCCACTTCACCGTAATGCCCGGATTCGCCTGTTCAAAGGCTGCAATCCGCTCATTAAAGTAGTCAGTGAACTGGGGTTGGAGCTGCATCGTCCAAAACTCGACCTCCGCCTCCCCCGATGCATTGGACGCCCCTGAATTATTGCCAGGGCTGCAACTGATTAGCCAACTCAACGCCAGCCCCAGCAATGCCAAAATCCCAAATCGCTTCCAGGCACGCATTCGGCTCATGATCCCTCCACAGGATGCCATAGTCTTTGCGGCAATCAGGACTCGCTGAATCCGCAGACCTTGATCAATCGTCCAGATTAACCTAAAAAGGACATCCTTGACCGAGCCGCCCTTGTGCTTATGAGTGCTCGGAGGCTTAAGTTGGCCTATGTTTGATGGGGCGGGATACGAGCACTCTACCCCATCAAACAACCCCACCAATCCCGAAATAAAACAACAGTACTCTTGAGTCCGTATGTTCACGGAGAAGGCAGTAGATTTTCAATCTTTGCTGCACTCCATCCGGATAGAGAATCTTTATCCACGAATCAAAAAGTGAATTCCCTACTGAATCCCCTACCCCAAAGGGTTAGAGCACTGAGGATAAGAATTCACAAAATGTGTCTCATTCGGGGTTATCGAAGCTAAGATTATACCTCTAGAATCCTGAGCTCTAAAATTTCTCTAAGAGGTTCAAAGTCCATCCCACCCATTTCTCTCCCTAGTAAGCTTTGTATTGCTGCGCAACCTGAAAAAAAGTGAACTAAATTGGGTACCATGCGCTAGCATCAATCGTTGAATCTATATATTCACTTCCCTTATACTGCGCTGTCTTGCATCCCGCTATTCTGAATACCCGACGGCAAAACTGTGGTTAGCAACTTCAAAGGTCTCTTCTCGAAAAAAACTAAGGGCATTGGTATCGAACTGACCCCAGATCGAGTTAATGTCGCTCGCCTCAAAAAGAAAGGTCAAGGCTTTCAACTGACAACCCTCGCTTCCGCTGAGGTGCCGGAGGGTATTTATCAGGAAGGCCAGATTTTGGACTCGCCAACAATGGCAGAAATCATCCGTTCTGTATTGGATGAAAGTAAGCTCAAAATAAAAAATGTTTCCACGGCGATTCCGGGTGGGCGCGATACCGTAACGCGCATCATTCCCGTTCCTGCTGAGCTAGACGACCGCGAATTGCGCGAGATGGTTTTGAACCAGGAAGCTGGCCTATATCTTCCCTTCCCCCGTGAGGAAGCCGATGTTGATTATCAGAAGCTAGGCTTTTTCGTGGATGAGGACGGTATTGAGAAAGTTCAGGTTTTGCTGGTAGCAACCCGCAAAGAAGTGACCGATTCCTATATCGAAACCTTCGAGCAGGCTGGCCTCACGGTCAATATTCTGGAAATCAGTAGCTTTTCGCTAATCCGTACTATCCGTGATCAGTTGCGCCAGTTCACCCCTCAAGAAGCAGCGGCGATCGTCGATATCGAATTTGAGAATACTGAAATTTCCATCGTGGTCGATGGGGTACCTCAGTTTTCTCGAACGGTACCCATCGGCACGTATCAAATTCAAACCGCCCTTAGCCGTGCAATGAACCTCCCCCCCTCCCGTAACACGGAATTGTTGCAAGGGATGACAGTACCGGTGACGCCGATGGATAGTGTGGGGAGTTCCCCAGGAGTTGCCTCTAACCCTGGTACTGCCGCTATGCTGCGGGTGTTGGGAGAGTTGGCCGATGAGTTGCGGCGATCGATCGACTTCTATTTGAACCAGGGCGACAACATGGAAGTGGCTCAATTGTTGCTGGCCGGGCCAGGTGGGTCGATTGGGCAATTGGATGAATTTTTCTCACAGCGTTTGAGTTTGCCCGCCAGTCAGGTTGATCCCATTGCGGCCCTTTCTCTAGAAGTGGATCAGGAAGTCCCTCTGGCCCAACGTACAGGTCTTGGAGTGGTTTTGGGATTGAGCTTGCGGGAGGCGTGGTGATATGTCGGGAGGCGGGATGTAATGTACAGCTTAGATATCAACTTCTTAAATGACCGGGAGGAGCGGGCTGCTGATGTAGCGGGTCCGCGTGTGCGGGAGGTTTCAGATAGCCCCCGGCCTCTTTATTTAGGAGCGTTAGTTGGGCTGCTGTTGCCAGCTTTGGCTGGGGGCTTATGGTTTTTCTTGCAAGCACAGCGTAGTAGCTTGCAAGCAGAGCTGGATGCCCTGAACGCTGAGCTAGTCAATGTGCAGGCAGCTCTACAAGAGGTGCAAACCATTCAGGGGCAAGTGCAGCAAATTGATGCTGAAAACCAAGCCCTTGCCACTGTTTTTGATCAGATTCAGCCATGGTCTGCACTACTTCAAGATGTTCGGACCCGAACTCCAGGTGGTGTACAGGTCTCTAATATCATCCAAACACAACCAGAACCGACAGCGGCTCCGCCTCCGGCTCCAGCTCCAGCGGCGGATCCTAATAACCCTGAAGCTTCTCCGTCTCCGGCGGCCCCAGCACCTGTGCCTGAGCTGCCCCCGGCCCGGTTACAAATTCAGGGCATTGCTCGTTCCTTTGATGATGTCAATGATTTTGTACTGCTGCTCAAGCAGTCACCTTTTCTAACCAGTGGTACTGTTCGCCTGGTGAGTTCGACGTTGCAGCCCTATCCGGCTCAAGTTCAATTTCCGGAAGGGGTACAGCCTACGGTTGAAGTGGAACTGCCAGATGTGGTGAATTTTCAGATAGAAGCAGAACTAACTAACCGTCCTGCGTCTGAGTTGTTGCAAAACATGCGAAGCGCGTTGGCGGTTGGTCTACCCGCAAGAATTGATGCACTTCGTGATTTGGGGGTGATTCAGCCATGACCGCTGGTGGAGACTTTATTCCCGTTGATGATTTTGATGCCGATCAGCCGAGTTACCCTGTCGTTTTTGGTGTTCGGCTGACTCCTACCGTCAACGGAATTTTATTAGCCCTGGTAGGGGCAGCGGCGGCTACCTGGTTGCTGCTTAATGTGGTGAAACCCGCCTGGGAGGCCAACCAGGCCATTCGGCAGGAGATTCAGACCAAACGTCAACAACTTGTTGATCAGGCTGAAATTCAAAAGCAAATCCAGCAGGCACGACAGGATTTGGCGGAAGCTGAGAAGCTGCGAGCCGACGTGCTGACCTTGTTTGCTGATGAGGAAAGTCTGGAAACGTTGCTGATTGACCTAAATGCCCGAGTTCAAGGGGCTGAGGTGGCGAGTCCAGCCATTGAAGTTGGTGAGGTTCAAACAGGTGGTGCAGCAGTTCTGGAACGGTTCTCGCGGGTTGCCCCAGCGGATACCGGCACACCAGGTGCAGCGGCAGCGGGTGGTGGCGATGTCGTTAACAACGGTTCCTTTGGCTCTGCTGTTAATGGACGCTTACGTCAGCAGGTTTACGACGTTCAAATTAATGGTACCTTTGGCCAAACCCAATCGATCATTCGCAATATTGAACGACTGCGCCCCCTGTTAGTGGTGCGGGATTTGAAAATGCAGCCAGCTAATAATGGCTTACTTCTCGTGAATGAGCGAGGCCAGATTCAGCCTCTAGGTGATCCTCGCTTGCAGACATCTTTCAGGTTAATCGCGCTACTGCCTCCGGAAGAAACGGCAACTGGGGCCCCGGCCGCAGGAGCCACTCCAGCGGCAGGAGCTACTCCGGCTGCTCCAGCCGCTGGAGCTACTCCGGCTGCTCCGGCACCGTCTCCGGCCCCAGCCGCGCCGTAGTCCCAGTTTGAGGCATATTGCCTCAATCACCTGGGTCAGGGTGTCGTCGTTATTGAATGCATGAGTCCGCCATTGCTTTTTTCGCCTGTTTTGCTAAGGAGGAGTGAACTGTGAAACATCTTGGACTGCTTGGACTTTTGGGGGGAGGCGCGATCGCCCTAACCGCATCACTCCCCGCCTATGCCGCTGCAACAGAAGTGACCGATGTACGGGTCAACTCGACAAATGACGGCGGTATGGAACTGGTGTTGGAAACCAGCAGCGGTGAACGGCCCCAAGTCTTTACCGTGAACCGAGGCAACACGCTGGTAGCCGATCTGGTCAACACCCAGCTGAACCTGTCAGATGGCAATGGTTTCCTGCAAAATAACCCGGCACCTGGCATCTCGGCGGTAATGGTCAGCCAGTTGGATTCGAATAGTGTGCGGGTGAGCATCACTGGAGAGACCGGAACCCCTGTTAGTCAAGTGAATCAGACAGATAACAGTATCGTGTTTGATGTGGGCAATGGACCTGCGCTTGCCGAGTCTGATGACGATATCACCTTTGAGCAGCCCTCTTCTCGGGAAACACAGGTTGCCCAGAATCCAGATCCCCTACAGGTGGATGATGGAGATGTGCTGATTCCGGACCCAAATGTGGTCATTGATGGAGTTCAGGTCCAACCGAGTCAGGTAGGTGCTCCTCCAGCGCGTCCGAGGGCGATCGCACCCCCCGTTGGTGACATTGCCGTAGCCACGACTGATATTAGCCCCGAACCGATTAACCTCGGAACTAATGAAATTGTTCCCAGACTCGTTCTGCGGGATGCCCCCGTACGGGATGTGCTCTCGTTGCTGGGTCGAGCAGCAGGACTGAACGTTGCTTTCTTGACCTCTGGTCAAGGCGCTAACAACGCGGGTGGTGGGACGGGGCCTGAAGGAACGGCAGATAACGAGCCACGAATTTCGCTAGATATTGAAAACGAGCCAGTTCAAAACGTATTTAACTACGTGCTGCGTATTAGTGGACTGCAAGCCTCGTTGGAGGGCCGCACGATTTTTGTAGGCCAGACTCTGCCTAACGAATCTCGTAACCTGCTCATGCGTACCATTCGCCTGAATCAGGTCGATGTAACTTCTGCTCTTAACTTCTTGGTGGCGCTCGGTGCCGAGACGGCAGTTAGCCGCGAACGTCTTATTACCAGCGTGAATGCTGTTTCGGTAGCAACCGCTGCTGAGGGGAGTACTGGACCAGCCGTCACCCAAACGCAGACAACAACAGAAAATCGAATTGAAGTCCAACGGGTTGAATATACGGATTCCAACCCTATCCTGCGAGGCTTGCAGGTGACAGGGGATGAACGTACCAACACGCTTACGTTGACTGGGCCGGGGCGTCTCATTGATATCGCAACCAGTCAGTTGACGACTATCGATATCCGCCGTCGTCAGGTTGCTGTTAACGTCCGCGTCATTGACGTTAACCTGCTTGAAACAGATCGCCAAAACACTAGTTTCTCCTTCGGCTTGGGTCGTACAGACTTTATTAACAGCGGAGGGGTTGGGGTGATTAACTTTGGTGAACGAACTCCTGTCTCCGTTATTGGTAACGTCGTAACCGGAGGACAGAACCTGGGTATTGCCGATAATTTCCTAGCACAGCTGTCAGCATCGGTTCGAGAAGGAAACGCTAAGATCCTGACTGATCCAACGCTTGTAGTGCAGGAGGGGCAAACGGCGCAGGTTCAGCTAACACAGGATGTCATCACGAACTTTGAGCGAACTGTCGATGAGGGCGATGGCGAGAATGATGATGGTGGTGGTGGTACTGTTACTGTAACAACGGAAACCGAACCCGCAGGTTTGATCCTTCAAGTTGCAGTGGATCGAATTGATGATAATGGTTTCATTTCCCTTTCTGTCGCGCCATCTATCTCGGCACCTTATGATGAGGAAACTGTCGAATTTAACGGGGACGAGTTTACTGTTACTCTGTTGTCTGAACGTCGCTTGACCTCCGGTCTAATTCGTGTGCGCGACGGGCAGACGCTTATCCTTTCAGGGATTATTCGTGATGAAGATCGAATTGATGTCACTAAAGTACCTATCTTAGGAGACATCCCAATTCTAGGAGCTTTGTTCCGGAGTAGCAGGCGTGACAACGTCCGCCAGGAGTTAATCGTTATTCTGACTCCCCAAATTTTGGATGATTCTGACCAATCCGTATTTGGTTACCGCTACACACCTAGTCGTGATGCTCAGGAGCTGCTGAATCGCTAAAAGTAAGGAAGAGAGGCGATCGCTCCTCTCTTTCTCGTAAAAGGAGCGTGGCGTTGAAGCCACGCTCCTTTTTGATTTGAATTATCTGTGATTACTGAATTGGAATAAAACGCATATTTCAGGAAGGCAAGAATCGATCAAGGGCAGATTTGAGGGCATCAATCTCGGCGTCAATGCTGCCATCTTCTGCGGCCCGCACCATACATTCCGTAAGATGCTCATCTAAGATACGCCGAGCTACTCGATCGAGAGCACCACGAACGGCGGCGATCTGCATTAGCACATCTGGGCAGGGGCGGCTCTCAGCCACCATCTGCTTGATACCGCGTACATGCCCTTCAATGCGGGAGAGCCGGTTCATAATCTGCCGTAATGATTCGGGATCGTGCACATGGGGGTGGGAGTGCGCTCCGGTATCTGCATGGGCGTGGTCGGGCTGGGGGCTATGCATGAGCGCTGCCTGGGGAGTGGAACTTCCCCTGATTCTATCCCAACGTTTGTTTGGCAGCTCAATACAGGGCAATTCAGATTTGCCATCGGACTGGCTTAGCTAACACAATGACAAATCTGATTCTTAGAGAAATGCCGCTTCGTCAATGGGGGGTAGTCTCCCTTTCAACCGAACTTACGAATGGATGGGGCGATCGCTACCATAATAAGAATGAGTCAATGTCTGAACAACTGTCCGTAGTTGATACACAGAACAGGTAAAGGTTATGCGACCGGAATCTCTTCAACGGCGCTGGCGATCGCTCCTGCAGCGCATTTTGATGGTTGGACTGGCGGCTTATCTGGCCTTCAGCCCCCTTCATCCTGCTCCCGTGCTGGCACAAACTCAGGCGGCCTCAACGCGCCATAGCACGAGTTTTGTGGCAGCAGCAGTCAATCGAGTCGGTACAGCAGTGGTTCGTATCGATACTGAGCGTACGGTCACCCGCGAGCCAACGCCATTTTTTAACGATCCCTTCTTTCGAGAATTTTTTGGCGATCGCGGCTTCCCACAGCAGGGTCCCTACGAGGAGCGTCTGCGGGGCCAGGGTTCCGGTTTCATTATTGATGCCGATGGCTCTATTTTGACCAATGCTCACGTGGTGAACCAGGCCGATCGCGTAACGGTGACCCTGAAGGACGAGCGGCAGTTTGCTGCCAAGGTTCTGGGGGTTGATGAAGTGACCGATATGGCCCTTGTAAAGATTGACGACCCTGATGGCAATCTGCCCGTTGCTCCCTTGGGAGATTCAGAACAGGTGCAGGTGGGCGATTGGGCGATCGCTGTCGGTAATCCCCTCGGCCTCGACAATACCGTTACTCTGGGGATTGTCAGTACCCTCAATCGCTCCAGCGCTCTGGTGGGTATTCCTGACAAGCGGCTGGACTTTATTCAAACCGATGCTGCCATTAACCCTGGCAATTCTGGTGGGCCATTGCTCAACGAAGATGGCGAAGTGATTGGTATCAATACCGCTATCCGTGCCAACGCCATGGGTATTGGGTTTGCCATTCCCATCAACAAGGCGAAAGAAATTCTGCCCCAACTGGCCCGAGGCGAGCATGTGACTCACCCGTACCTGGGCGTGCAAATTGCCACTCTGACGCCGGATTTGGCCCGACAGAATAACAGTGACCCCAACTCCTCGGTTCTTCTACCAGAAATTACAGGAGTATTGGTTATTGGTGTCGTTCCGAATTCCCCAGCCGCTAGTGCTGGCCTGCGTCGCGGCGACGTTATTACAGAGTTAGAAGGGCAGGCAGCCACCTCCGCTGATCAGGTGCAACGGACTGTTGAAAATAGCCGCGTGGGTGAACCTCTGCGACTCACCATTCGTCGGGGCGATAACACCCAGCAGTTGTCAGTCCGCACGGCTGAGTTGCAGGGGCAATCCTAGGGCCCGCTTTAAAGTCGAAGAGTTGTTTTTTCGCGTAGGAAGCGCGCGGAAAAATAACCTTTAAAGTAGGCTCTAACCCTTTCATCGAATTCAACATAGGGAGGGTGCACTGCATCCTCCCTTTTCCTTGTTGGAAGGAGCGCAGGGCTTAGTTCCATACGCTTCTTTTGCCACCATGAAACCTTGAGATCGACTGAAAATGGTTCAACTGAAAATGGTTTAATAATGAAGTTTCTTAGAGGTAAGGTTCAGTGCAGTGCCCGAAAGATAAAACCGAATCCCTGATGGATGTGGTGCTTGCGGGAGATTTACCCGCAAAACACTGCCCTGCATGCGAGGGAAACTGGATTTTACCGGAGGTCTACCATGAATGGCAGCAGCAGCAGGAACCTTCCAAACTGGAGCCAGTTCCTGCTGATTTGGATATTGGCTATGAACCTGCTGCTCTGGATGCCCGAGCGGGGCTTTGCCCCGAGTGTCATGGCTTTTTGGCCCGTGCCCGGATTGGGCTCAATCCGGCTTTTTATGTAGAACGATGTGCTCGCTGTGGTGGTATCTGGTGCGATCGCCATGAGTGGGATGTTCTCATTCATCTTGGGCTGCACACTGATGTTCCCTACCTGTTCACGGCAGACTGGCAACATCAAACCCGTGAACAGGAATATTTGGATCGTGAGCGCCGCGCTACCGTCGAGAAGTTGGGGGAGGAATTAGCCCAACAAATTTTCGATCTGGCCGAAAAGCTGGAAAACCACCCCAACGGAGATTTTGGGGTGGCGTACTTGATGCGCCGTTTTACTGCGTAATACTCACTGGTCGTTTTCTACGCATTTGGATGGGGTGTGGTGCAATAGGCAGGAAGTGCCTATTGCACCACACCCCATCCATCGGTTTGAAACATGATCGGTGGATTTTGTGAGGCGCATCGCACCTCACAAAATCTTGCTATTCAATTTTGTGAGGCGGTTTCAACGACCTCTTGCGGATGATTGACGGTCAATCGGGGCAACCGATGCTTGAAGCCACAGAGAATTTCCCAGGAAATAGTGCCGAGGGTATTGGCCCAATCATCCGCTGAAATTGACTCCTGCCCGTCACGGCCCAGGAGCGTTACGACATCTCCAGCCTGCACATCAGGAATAGCACTCACATCCAGCATGAGCTGGTCCATCGTTACAGCACCAATCTGAGGAACACGCTGGCCTCGAATCAGCACCTCCATCCGATTCGTCAACAGCCGGGGAACCCCATCTGCATAGCCAATGCCTATAACAGCCATTTGCATATCCCGGTCAGCAATGAACTTGTGACCATAGCTGACGCCAGTACCTGCGGCTAAGGGCTTGACCTGGGTAATGCGGGCTTTGACCTGAAGAACGGGTTTAAGTGGAATTTTTGCAACTAGATGGGGAGCTGGATGTAGGCCATACATAGCTAACCCTGTACGTACCAGATCGTAGTGTAGAGATGGGTCTGCCAGAGTTGCAGCGGAATTTGCCAGGTGGAGCCGAGGGGGGGTAATTCCAGCGGCTTTTAGGTGAGCGATCGCTGACTCATAACGTTGATACTGCAACTGCATAATCCCTGGGTTTGGATCATCAGCTGTGGCCAGATGAGAATAGACGCTGGCAATTTCTAAGTGAGGTAGACTTTTCACCAATTGCCCAAACTCAGCGGCTTGTTCCCAAGAAATTCCCAGCCGCGACATTCCTGTATCCAGCTTCAGGTGAACGGGCAGGGGAGAACGGGAACGCATCGTACCCATGGTCTCGGAGAAAATGAGTGCTTGCTTGGGGGTGCAGAGGGTCGGTTGTAGTTTCCATTGAGCGATCGCTCTCACCTGCTCTGCCGTGTTAGTAGCTCCCAGCAGCAGAATAGGTGCTTGAATACCTGCTTCTCGTAGTTCAATGCCTTCAGGAATGGTAGCGACTCCTAGCCAAGTGGCTCCGTGGCGCAGGGCAGTGCGAGCGATTGTTACGGCCCCATGGCCATACGCATCGGCTTTGACGACCGCCATCAATTCGGTTCGCGGGGCCAATCGCCGCCGGATTTGCTGGACGTTATGTGCCAGCGCTCCCAGGTCTACTTCTACCCAAGCCCGTTCCCGTAGCATGGGTATGAGATTTGGGGAATGTTCCCAACTCAACATCACATCACTCCTCCATCACACCGTTCACACACTGCCATCAAACCGCAACCTTTGAATTTTCGCTACGGTTGCTGGACAGTTGTTGGCTATTTGTGCCTTTCATTTAAGCAGTACTTTTTCAAATCGATAACTCCATTTGGGTTATTGCTAGCGTCACGTTAGTTAATCCCAATTCGGAATAAGCCCAAGTGCCCATTTTGGCGTGCGCTCTGCACGCACCAAAATGGGCTTTCTCGAACTCAGATTAGTTATGGTTATTCAGGCTGTGTGGTTTCTTTGGCTTCCCAGGAAGGCTTTTTGCCCGTTAGCCAATAGGTCTGCATCAGCCCTTTGCCCTTGATTTCGATGATTTCCCGCTTCTCAAAGCGGTAGTCGTCTTTCAACTTTTCGTAGACTGACTCGGTGACCTGGATGCGACCGGGTTCTCCCTGGGTTTCCATACGACTGGCGACGTTAACCGTATCGCCCCAGAGGTCGTAGCTAAATTTGCGCGTGCCGATAATGCCGGCAATAACGGGGCCGGTGTGAATCCCAATTCGCAAACTTAAGGGAATGCCTGTCGGAGTGTGAAATGTGCGAATGAGCTCCTGCATCGCCAGAGCCATTTCTGCGGTTGCGGCAATGGGATCCGGTATTGGTGTGGGGACGCCGCCCACGACCATGTAAGCATCCCCGATGGTCTTGATCTTCTCCAAGCCCTTAAAGGTTGCTAGCTCGTCAAAGGCCGTGAAAATGGCGTTGAGCAATTCCACCAATTCCACCGGGGAAATGTCTGTGGAAAGGGCCGTAAAATTGGCGATATCAGCAAATAGAACCGAGGCACGTGTAAAGCTATCAACAATGGTCTTCTGACCCCGTTTTAGGCGTTCGGCGATCGCCTGAGGCATAATATTCAGCAGCAATTGCTCGGTTCGCTTTCGCTGATGCCGCAGTTCGGCCTCTGTCTGTCGACGAGTGGTTATGTTTTGCACGCTTCCTTCATAGCACACCACTTTTCCTGCTGCGTCTCGGATTAACCGCACGTTCTCTGCTACCCAAATTTTGGTGCCGTCTTTGCAATACACCTCCGATTCAAAGTCGGAAGCTGATTCAAATCGAGATAGGTAAGCAATTAACTCAAATCGTCGTTGGGGTTGAACGTAAAGTTGACGATCCAGGCTAACGATGCTTTCCATCAGCTCCTCGGGCGAATCGTAGCCCAAAATTTCAGCCAGGGCAGGGTTCGCACTCAAGTAACGCCCTTGGGGAGAAATTTGATAAATTCCTTCGACTGCATTCTCGAAAATGCTGCGGTACTTGGCTTCCACCTGCAACAGTGCATCGCTGCGTTGTTCAACCCGTTGTTCTAATTCTTGGGCCTGTTGCTCTAAGCGTTGTTGGTAGTCCAGAAGCGCGGCTTCGGCTCGCCTGCGATCGCTAATGTCATACAGCGTTGTTAATAACGCCTGATTCCCACCCAACTGCAGCGAATGGACGGAGGCCGATACCCAAACTTCCTGGCCATCGACCCGGCGGATTTGCATTTCATAATTGCGCACATGTCCTTCGGTCTGGAGCCTCTCTAGCAAGTGCTCCTCAGCGTCCGGATTGACCATAAAGTCTCGGAGTTTGTGCCCAACCAGAGCCTGGGGTTCTAGCCCCAGGTGATCACGCGAGGTGATGTTGGCAAAGGAAATGACCCCATCTAACCGTTGGGTCAGAATCATCAAAATAGGCGTTGATTCAGCGATGGCTCGGAAGAGAGCTTCGCTCTCCCGCATGGTTTCGACAGCCTGGGTGTAGAGCTGGTATTCCAGGGCATCACCATGTTCTGCCGTAGCCTTTAAGATCAGCTCAAGGTCTTGCTTATCCCGTAAGACGGTAGACAAAATATCTTGCAGGGCTGTCTCCGCCATTTGGCGCTGCGTCACTTCCGCCTGCAGCCTTTCATTGGTAGATCGCAGTGTAGCTTCTACAACATCGCCATGTTCTACGGTGGCCTGAAGGGTAATGCGTAAATCTTCATTCTCCTGTTTTAGCCGTGCAAGTTCCTCACGGAGAACCGCTACATCTGAACCAGATTCAGGCTCGATCTTAACGTTCGGCTCCATTGATGTTGAACCGGTTACACATATTCCAACGTTAGACTGGGCATCAACCGTTGCAAATTCTTTAATGATTTGGTTTGCCAGAGGACTTTTTCAGAGCCCTTCAGCACAAGATGCACATCTTTTCGTTCACGCACCTTGACAACAAACATGGAAAGTGTACTGATGCCAGAGCTGTTGAGAAACTCCAGATCTGTCAGATCGAGCGTTAATCGCGCCGCTCCATCCACTGCACTCAGTAACAGATCCATGATTGGCTGATACTCCTCCATTCCATCTAACCGCAGAAATCCTTGAATGACGACCGTGGAGGTTTCTGGATACTGAATGATACTATACTCGTCTGTCTTTATTTCCACAGGTTCCCATTGCTCCCGTTCTGTATGGTCAGGCTGTGACATCAACCTTTCCCAAGTCTATAAAAATAGCAGGACTCATTTATTCACGATAGTCCTTGCTAATAAATCCGGGGATGTTTACAAGAGCTTACACATCTAGAGAGACCATCACAGCAACTTGAACGACCTCTGGAGTACTGTCAAGCTCCTGAAATTGCCAACTAAAGCTGGCTCCATAATCATTAATCATCGTCAAGATGCCAATACAGGATTCTCCAGTACCTAAAGCTGTTTTTTCAAGCTGTTGAGCATAGAGCATATCGGGGTCAGAATGGCTCAGCTCTTCAATGAATTGTTGATAGCTTTTGGTGGTGGAGCGATCGCTAAAATTGACCACCTGAAATACGATTTTCTGTTTGTAGAGGTAGAGAGAAATGGTGATGGGGCGATCGCCAACTGTTTCGCTGTATTTCACTGCATTTTCCAACAGCTCATTGGCAATAAAGCTAACAGCGGCCTTAACTGTATCACGCTGATTAATCTGCCCATTTGTGGGAGTATCGCCTGGAAAAAATGCAGCAAAATAATCTCCCAGAAAGTCAGCCGAGAGGCCATAGTTACGCCACCGTTGCTTGCGGGGAGCGTTGCTGGGGGAGAAATGCAGCGTTAGGTACTCATCACTAGCTGCAATTGTGGATGTGAACTCACCATAAACATGAGTTCCAGTAGTATCAATCATAGATGTGAGGAACCAGCAAGTAGGTTCGTAGTGTCTGAACTGCTTGTAGGATTGGCTTTGAGCGTGTGTTACACACCCGAAGTCAAGGCTGAATCTAGTATTCCTCAAGTTGAGGAGAGCTTAACATAGAGCCATGGGATAGGATGCCCCGGTAGATGATGCGTGCCCGACCCTGTTGTTTCGCCTGATAGAGGTGATGATCGGCCTCGTCTAACAAACCCTGAGAAGAACAGCTCATGTTGGGCAGCACGCTAGAAATGCCGATGCTAAGCGTTACGTAAGGCGACACCCGAGACTGTACATGGGGAATCCGCAAGGCTTCCACAGCCGTCTGCATTTGGCATGCCACCGCAATGGCTCCCCGCAGATCGGTCTTTGGCAACAAGCCGACGAATTCTTCGCCCCCATAGCGTGCGAGTAGATCCGTAGGACGTTTGAGAATCTGGGCTAAGGCTTGGGCAATTTGTCGTAGACAATCATCGCCGGCAAGATGCCCGTAAGTGTCATTATATTCCTTAAAGAAATCAATATCGCATAAAATAGCAGAGAGGGGTGCCATCTCCCGGGCCATCTGCCGCCACTGTTGTTCCAAATACTCGTCTAGGCGACGACGGTTGGGCACCTGCGTTAGCCCATCATAGGATGCGAGTAAGTTGGCATAGCGCAGCTTCTCGTACCACTGCATATCCAGAACGTCCCCATGCTCTGTAATCGTTTGCAAAATAATTTCTAAGTCTTCCTTTTGACGAGAAATTAAATGGAGTAATGTGCTTAGGGTAGATTCAGCCCGCCGCCTCTCGGTAATTTCGGCCTTTAATTGACGATTTGCTTCATGTAATTGAGACTCAATTAGGTCGCCATGTTCGGCTGTTGTTGTCAGGGAAATTTGTAAATCTTGATTGACTTGCTGCAGTCGTGCAAGCTCTCGTTCTAAATTTGTAATTCTGGCATCAACAGGCTGAGCATCTGACGTGTCGTTTGAGTGAGGTTCGATCATGAGAAGCGCTTCGCAAAGCGGAACAAAATTTCTTTTAAAAAGAGGTGTTCAGCCTTGCCCCTGATTGCATTTGTGCTGAAACTTTTTGAGTGAAGCTCATACACAGCATAAATATTTTGTGGAACAGATGCAAACTGCAGGGGCGATCGCAAGTCTCCACGTTTGTTAACCAACAGAAGTTTCGTAAAACAGTTCGGGAATTCTAAAGCTAACCTACCTGGCCAATCGATTTTAGAACCCATGAAAAAGTTAATTTTTTAGGCATGGAAAGCACAAAAAATTAACTTTTTATGGAATTTCTCAAATATTTCCTGCTGCCAGAGGCGTTCATCATTGGGTGCATCCCACTTTTGTAAGTGAGGCGGGCTTCACCCGCCTCACTTACAAAAGTGGGTTTCCAACTCTGCAAAAGTGGGATGTACCCTTCATCACTTCATCTATTTGTATTAGCCTTAGCTATTCTTAAAGGTTTTTATGCCACGCTTGTCCCGTCCCTCGTTGCGATTCGTTTTGATTGTTCCGTTTGTTCTACAAATTTTTGGAACGGTGGGGTTAGTGGGTATCCTGTCATTTCGCAATGGGCAACGGGCTGTCAATGATCTGGCCTCTCAACTCCGGGGTGAGATTGCGGCTCGAATCGAACAGCAACTACGCAGCTATGTCAATTCCCCCTTTTTGTTGAACCAGATCAATGTCAGTGCCATGCAACAAGGCAGCCTGAATATGACCCGCTTACCGGATGCCTATCCCCTCTGGCAACAGGCTCGAACCTTTCCTGCAACTAACTTGATCTATTGTGGCCGTGAGTCTGATGGGGCATTTATGGGGGTCGGGCGGCCTAACGTTCCTGCGGGCCAAGATACGTTTGAGGTGCAAACCAGCAACGCTTCCACGAACTACCTATTCCGATACTCGGCCATTGATACAGAAGGTAATGTGGACAAGGTCGTGCGGCGAGGCGATCGCCCCTACGATCCCCGGGTTCGCCCCTGGTACAAGGCCGCTCAGGAGACGAAACAACCGGTTTGGAGTGATATCTACCTTGATTTTGATGCTCGGGTTCCAGTGATTACCGCCAGTCAGCCCGTGTTTGAACGTAGAAGTGGGCAATTTCTGGGGGTGTGCGCCGTGGATTTTCTCCTCTCGCAGGAGTTGGATACCTTCCTGAGTCAGTTGAATGTGGGAAAGACTGGAGAGACCTTTATTCTGGAGCGCTCGGGCACCGTCATTTCCAGTTCTAGTTCCACAGAGGAGGATTTGCTCGTCGGGGAAGATGACAATCTGCGGCGGATTCAGGCGGTTCAGAGCAAAAATCCTACCGTACGAGCAACGGCCCAATTTCTGGAAGATCAATTCGGCACCCTGGCGCGAATTCAGGAGCCTCAGCAGCTAAGTTTCACCCGAGAGGGGGAGGGGCTTCGCTTCGCTGGGGGCGATCGCCAATTCGTTCAGGTTACTCCCTTCCAGGATGGCAAGGGGCTGGATTGGTTAATTGTGGTGGTGATTCCAGAATCAGATTTTATGGCCCAGATTCAAGCCAATACCTATAACACTGTCCTGCTTTGCTTTGGGGCATTAGGGCTGGCAACCGGGCTGGGCATTCTGACCGCTCGCCAAATCACCCGTCCTATTCTCAACCTCAGCACAGCTTCCCAAATCCTCGCTGCTAAGGCGAGCTCTGCTGATCTAGGTAAAGAAACGGGTATCGCCGCTATCAAATCCAGCGGTATTGCAGAAATTGAAAGTTTGGCCCAATCTTTTGAGCAAATGGCCCATCAGCTTCAGGATGCATTTCTAGCCCTGGAAACCACAAATGAAGCGTTGGAAGATCGGGTCGAGCAACGTACCCAGGAGCTCCAGGTTGCGAATAGTGAAATTACCAAACTGAATCAACAGTTACAGGCTGAAAACCTGCGCATGGGAGCGGAACTGGAGGTTGCTCGCCAGATGCAGCAGATGATTTTACCGCGGGAGCATGAGTTGACGGCGATCGCCGACCTTGACATTGCAGGTTTTATGGAAGTAGCAACGGAGGTAGGTGGCGACTACTACGACATTATCTGTAATGAGGGTCGGGTTACAGTGGGAATTGGAGATGTCACCGGACACGGGTTACAGAGCGGTGTGCTGATGATTATGGTGCAAACTGCTGTCCGCACATTGCTTGCAACCCGAGGAGAAGATTTGCCGCAGTTTTTGAATTTGCTGAATCAGGTGATTTACGAAAATGCACAACGGCTCAGTCCGGGTAAGAATTTAACCCTAACCCTATTGGATTACCGGGATGGACAATTGCATGTCAGCGGCCAACATGAAGAAGTGCTAGTGGTACGGGCCAATGGCGAGTTGAAGCGACTCGACACCATAGACTTAGGGTTCCCATTGGGTATGGTGTCTGATATTCGAGAATTTGTCGCCCAAACTCAAATTCATTTGGAGCCGGGGGATGGGGTTGTACTCTACACCGATGGCATTACCGAAGCGGAGAATGCTGACCGCCAATTTTATGGGATAGATAGGCTCATCACCGTGGTGAAAGAGCATTGGGATGAAACATCTCAATTGATTCTGGAAACTGTATTGGAAGATGTGCGATCGCACATTGGCGACCACACCATTTTTGATGACCTGACCTTAATTGTTTTAAAGAAGAAGCTTGCATAATCTTTTCGTAGTCGCCAAAACTGAAGCATTTTTGTTGACTGGGATGCATGAACCACTCCAACCAGAATGCACGAATACCAATTCAATAAGAAGCTGCGCCTTTTCTGCGTCCTGACGCATCAGGACACAGAAAAGGCGCAGCTTCTTATTGAAACTTCAGTTCGGGATAAGCTGAAGTGCCCATTTTGGCGTGCGCAAAGCGCACGCCAAAATGAGCGTTTTCGAGTGCCGCGCAACGCGCGGCACTCGAAAACACCCTTAACCCGAACTCAGGTTATTGAAAAGACATCACTGAGCCAACCAGTGGACGCACTGACACAGTGCATCCGCTAGGGGTGGATAGAAACCCAATAACCAGGTTGAAAAAGGGTATGCAGATGCTCTTGCAATGGCTTAAATTGCAAGAGCAATTCGGGCTTTATGATTCTGAATCTCGCACATAGGCGGTCTGCTTGGCTGATATTTGGGAATAGACCGGGGAACTCTCCGAGGCCGGAAGCAGCAACTCTTCTGGGGAATCATCCTCATCCTCATCCCACCGAGGAATATTCTCTCGAACCGGTTTAGAGGCACGGTTGGCAACGGTACCCAGCAGGGGTAGGTCGTATTCTTTAATTTTCTTGATGCTCTGAGCCACCTTGGAACGGCTGGTCTGGCGGACCGACACCACCATCAAAATTCCATCAGCGTTAGCGGCTATAAAATTAGCATCCACCGCTTCCACCAGGTTGGGGCTGTCATAGATCACCAAATCATAAAGCGATTCCAATTTGCCCATTAACCCCTTCATTTGAGGCGATGCCATCAGGCGTGTGAGCCCAGATGTAACCGGTCCGGTCGTGAGCACATCCAGGTTTTCTACCTCAGGTGCGGATTGAATTACCTCATCGTGACTGGCTTTGCGGCGCAGTATATCCGACAGACCCCGGTTGTTGGACAAGCGCAACTTCCGGTGAACCTGGGGCGATCGCAAATTGGTATCGACCAATAGCACCCGCTGCCCTGTTGCCGCCGCCGCCCGAGCCAGATGTAAGGAGGTGGTGGTTTTTCCATCCCCCGGAGTGGCTGAGCAGACAACGAGCGATCGCACGGGTGACGTGCTATGTAAGAACCTGAGATTGGTATGGAGGGTTTCAAATGCCTCCTGAAAATCAAACGACCCCTGGCTCAACTCTTCAATCTGACCATTGGAGTGGGAGATCGTAACCAGTTGGAGAGACGGATCGCCATCGGTGCAGACAGGGATGATGCCCAATCGTGGAGCGGGTACCAGATCCTTTACATCATCCACATCGTAAAAGGTATCTTGCTTCCGTTCGATCAAGATTGAAAGACCCAGGCCCAGAGCCAAACCAGCAGCAGCTCCCGCTGCCAACGCCTTCATGTTACTGCTGGGGGTGCCAATGGCATTGCCGAATTCATCCTTGGGTACCTGAGGTTCTGCAATGACTTCCCAGGGCACTTCGTTCTGAGCTGCGGCAACTCTCAAAGATTCTCGCTGGCTTTGTAACTGGTTCAGGGTTTGGGTTGCAATCTGCAACTGTCGCTGAAGTTCGATATAGCGTCGCGAAATTTCAGGAAACTGCTGCACTTGCTGTTCTACAGCGACCCGGTTTTGAGCCAGGATGCGGTTCCGTACCTCTAGAACTTGAAGCTGATTGGTAGTTTCAACTAATTGGTCAATTAACCCAAGCCGTACGTCGTCCTGGAAGGTTGTCAGTTCCGTATTTTGGTCAACCTGAGCCAGGCCTCCCAAAATCTGCTGACTCCGCTGGGACAGCAAGTTATAAAGATTGTCTCGCCGTTCAAGCAGGCGTTGTACGGGAGGGGCTTCATCGCTCCAACGGGCTCTTTCAGTGGCCAGTTGTGCTTCCAGGTCATTCATATTTGTCAGCAATTGCTGATAACGAGGGTCCTGGCTAATGGCAGCTACGGCGATCGCTTCATCTGGGGTGAGCTGCAATTGACGTTGAAGTGCCGTGTAGAGTGTTCGGGTTTCCTGTAAAGTTTGCTGGGTTTCTAACTGCCGATTGCCAATATCTTGCAAACGTGTGTTGAGATCTTGCCCCTGGCTAGTCGGGTCGAGCAAATCATAGTCTTGCTGTAAAGACTGGATTTCCTCTTCTAGAGCATTAACCCGCGTTTCCAGGTCAGGCAGTTGATCATCAATAAACTTAACCCCTTCACCGATGCGGCTCTTACGATCCTGCAAACTGTAATTGAGATACTTATCTCTCACCTGATTCAAGACATCCTGCACAACTTCAGGATTTGTGCCTTGATAGCTGACGTCAAGGATACGGGTTTGGCTCTCCTGAGTTTTGCCGCCAGCACGAGCTACGGTTAACCCTTGTGTCAGTGCAAAGTAGGTAAATTCCGGATGTTTAGCATGAACCGCTTCGTAAACATCTTGAAGTACCTGGGGGCTACGCAGGATTTCTATCTGAGTCGGATAGTCCAGTCGGAACATATCCTGGCTGGGAACCCCGCCCGCTGTACGTGAAAGGCTAGTCGGTTCCGCAATCCGCGCTTCTGACGTAACCGGCTCTACCAGCAGACGAAAGTTGCCGCTATAGACGGTTGGGTCAGCAGATGTGGACATCCAAGCTGCGGCCGTTGTTGCCCCGGCCAACCCTACGATGATGGGCCAACGACGGAGGAGCATACGAATCAACGGGAAAATAGGAAGCCCTTGTTTCGGTGTACTACTGACTTCAAGGGGTTCCAGAGAATCTTCGTCGAGTAGATCCAATTCTTTAACCATTACGACCTCGTAGGGGATGACGATCTTCGGCTTGATGCACTCTCAAAGCCCTATAGCTTAAGGGCGTGGTTAAAACCCGAACAGACGGAAAATTGAAAAGACACTCGTTACAGGTGTCAAAACGGTATCCAGGAAGTCTGATGTACTTGCAATCCCTGATCGTCCCACCACAATGATGTCATTATTCCTGAGCGAGGGGTTATTGTCTTCACTAATTCCCTCTGCAAAGTCGACTGGAATGGTTCGCTTATCAACGGTGCCATCGTTATTCAAACGAATGAGTTGGACGTCCCTACGACGAGCTCGCCGGTTATCAAACCCACCGGCGGCCAAAATCGCCTGATTGAGGGTCGCATTGGGCAGCACAGCCAGTTGTCCGGGGTTAACCACTTCACCTACAACGTTGACATTGATGCTTTCCGGAGAAAAGCTAGTGCTCGCCAGTTGCGTGGCTTCTTCTGGCGTCAGTGCGGTGACCTCAGGAATGACCAGCGTGTCTCCGTCTCGGAGTACTAAATCTTCGCTTAAATCACCAGTTTGCAGGAAACTCCACAGGTCAATGGAGATGTTTTCATCCCTACCGTTGGATTGGGGGCGGCGCACCTCAATGCCTCGAACATTGGCCAGTTGGGTAATTCCGCCCGCATTTTGAATAGCCTGGGTTACGGTAAAGCGCTGTGTATCGGTGGCATTGGCCGCAACGGTATAGACACCAGGACGGTTGACCTGCCCAACAACCCCAACTCGCAGGGGACGGGGGGTCAATAGCGTGACGGTAATTAACGGATCGTTGATGAAGCGAGCATATCGCTGAGATAAAACTTGAGCCGCCTGTTCCAGGTTTAACCCCTGTACGGGAACTTTCCCAACCCAGGGCAGGTTGAGGGTACCGTCAATTAGTACGGTGTATTGCCCGTTTTGCCCGCTGAACTCTGGCACATCAAAGATGTCGATTTGAATCCCATCGCCGGCCCCCAGGATGTAGGGTTCTAAGTCAGGTTGCCGGTAGGGGGAAATGCCGGGTACCACACTGCCTGTATAGGGCGTGTACTGAGCTTGCGGTGACTGAGATTGAGCCGATTGAGGTTGGGCCGGCTGGGCCAGGCTGGGGGAAGGCTGGGCGATCGCGACGACTGCTAACACCCCGAGGCTAATGAACGCTCGCACAGAGAAATTAGAACTCCAGGCACGGGTCGTGGAGATAGGGGAATCATGCATGGGACTAGCAAATGGCAATGACATGAAGTTCAGTGACTTGAGGGGGGGCAACGTCATCTTTCAGGAGTAGCAGGGAACTCAGGCTCGCGAAGCGGTCATGCTCTGGCGACGGCTGGGTACCTTCAGAATGCCCATCTCCTGTAACGGATCATCACAAATCCAAAAAGTTGCCCTGGACATCGTTACAAATACGGATCAGTCAGTATAGGTAGAACAACGCAACACTCTGATTACTGCTAATGCTGGCAAAAGATTGGGATAGGCTGATCCGTATTAGGAACAACTTTACATAAGCAACATTAACAAGCCAGCTTGATGAAAAAATTATGGAATTTGAAAAAAAATCAGGATTATCCTCAGTGTCATGATCCAAACACTCTTTTTGTATTGTTGATTTTGTTCCTCCATTCAACGAATCTTGATGAAGTGCATTCCAAATCTTTAAATTTAAGAACTCAATGGCTTACGTGGTTGTCCTGCTCATTAAGCTGAAATTTTTGATTTCCTGCGTATAAGCTCTGTACAGGAATCACAGATTTAGAAGAAAGGCCTCCATGACTTTCCTCAAAACATCTGATTTTCCTGGGAAAAACTGGATGTTTCGGTTGTGTCATTGGAAGTCTAAAAGCGGAATTGCTATAGCAATTTCCTCCTGAAAATACAAGCAAACTTTACAAAGAATTTATAGACCTCTGTCCTGCCGTAAAATCTCCTTCCACGGAGGCGATCAATGCCAGTACCCTACGTCAGCTGACCTATGGTTAATAAAGAAATCAGGGTAGACAACCCTCTCCATCATGTAAATGAACTCACTCTTGGTTTTATAGTCTTACGCCCGGACTCATGCCCGACGTTATCTAGAAGGGAGACCTGGGAAACCTTTGAGAGGGTGACATTCGAAAATCACAATTTCTCTTGATCCAATGGGCTTTTCACGTCTCATTGTGTAATGTCTACTGTTTCCTCATCGAGCACGACCTATGGCGATCGCCTACTTTGTGAATCAATACCCAAAAGTGAGCCACAGCTTCATCCGGCGGGAAATTCAAGCATTGGAAGCGCAAGGGGTTCCCATTCGACGGTTTTCCATTCGGGCATGTGATTCAGAACTGGTAGACGAAGCGGATCAAGAAGAGTTAGACAAAACTACTGTTTTGCTCAAGAACGGCTTGAAAGGGTTACTTGCGCCTCTGCTACAGGTGGCGATCGCCCATCCACAAGGTTTGCTCGCTGCCCTAAAGCTGGCTTTTCAACTCAGTCGCACCTCTGATCGCAATCTGCTCTATCACCTGGTTTACATAGCGGAAGCCTGCGCCCTATATCAATACACGGCTCAAGATGGCATTCGGCATATCCATGCGCACTTTGGCACCAATTCCACGACAGTTGCCCTTCTGTGTAAAGCCCTGGGAGGCCCCTCCTATAGCTTTACTGTGCATGGCCCTGAGGAGTTTGACCGGCCCGAAACTCTGTCCCTAACCGAAAAAATTCGTCAGGCGGCTTTTGTGGTGGGGATTAGTTCCTTTAGCCGCAGTCAGCTTTATCGCTGGTGCGATCGCCAACAATGGGACAAAATTCACGTCATTCACTGTGGTGTCGACCAGCAGTTCCTGGCCCTTTCCCCTACGCCTGTTCCGGATGTGCCACAACTTGTTTGTGTTGGGCGTCTAAGTGAACAAAAGGGACATCTACTTTTACTGGAAGCGATTAAGCAACTGGCTGCCGAAGGGCTGCCGTTTAAGGTTGTGCTGGTAGGGGATGGCCCGCTGCGGCAAGAGGTGGAGGAGGCGATCGCCCAGTATCGTTTGCAAAACCATATTGAAATTACCGGTTGGGCCAGCGGCGCACAGGTTCAGAAACACCTCCAGGCTTCTCGTGCCTTGGTTCTTCCCAGTTTTGCTGAAGGGTTGCCCGTTGTCATTATGGAAGCGCTGGCTCTGGGACGGCCTGTGATTACAACCTATGTGGCAGGTATTCCTGAATTGGTAGAACCTGGGCAATGTGGTTGGCTGGTTCCACCCGGCTCTACAGAAAGTTTAGTGAAGGCTATGAAAGATTGTTTGAACACGCCTCTCGCAACCCTGGAGGCTATGGGGCAGAACGGGCGCGATCGTGTGCTTCAGCGCCACAATATCGTTACAGAAGCCACCCATCTGGCTAACTGTTTCAGGCGCTACCGGGCGCTACCCCTGTCAGAAACACCCCGCTCCGCACCCACCTCAGACGTGTCAATGCCGTCAACCCCCATTGTTTGAGCGTACTGCACCATCCCAGGAGATCATTGTTCATGGCGTCCACAACTTCGCTCAATAAGCTTGCTGTCAATGGGGCATTCTGGACTGTTTTAGGATACGGTGCATCCAACGGACTGCGCTTTATTGGGAACCTGATCCTAACTCGTTTACTGGCTCCTGAACTCTTTGGCCTCATGGCCCTGATGAATACGTTTCTGATCGGGCTGGCCTTGTTTTCAGATATTGGGATCGGCCCCAGCATTGTTCAGAATAAGCGTGGGCAAGATCCTATTTTTTTGAATACGGCCTGGACGCTTCAGGCCATTCGTGGCCTTTGCCTCTGGGTGATCTGCTGCATTCTTTCCTATCCCGTTAGTCGCTATTATGGTGACGCGCGTATTTTGATGATCATGCCCATTTTGGGCCTGAGCAGCCTCATGGCGGGGTTTAACTCTACATCCCTGATGCTGCTGAAGCGGGAGATGAATCTTCGAACCTCTACCCTGCTAGAGCTTGCAATTCAAGTGCTCTCGCTGACCATCATGGTGAGTTGGGCTTATTTCCAACCCACTATCTGGGCCCTTGTCGCAGGAACTATGATCAGTGTTGCGCTGAAGCTAATACTGAGCCATTTTTGGTTGCCCGGGGTGCGGAACCAGTTTGCCTGGGACAAGACCTGTGCTCAAGAGCTGTTCCGCTTTGGCCGCTGGATTTTTCTTTCTACTGCATTTACGTTCCTGGCAATGCAGAGCGATCGCTTGATTGTCGGAAAAATCGTCTCCATCGAAATGCTGGGGATTTACACCGTTTGTTTGTCCCTGTCGGATTTGCCGCGGCAAGTTGTGACGACATTAGGCTCAAATGTTATTTTCCCGATTATCGCTAAATCTGCAGACACTCCACGTTCAGAACTTCGTCGTAATTTTTTGAAGAAGCGATGGGTGTTACTGATGGGGGCAGCTGTGTTTGCAAGTATTCTGATAGCGGGGGGCGATCTGCTTGTCAAATTCTTGTATGACAGCCGCTATAGCCAGGACGCCTGGATTTTGACAGTACTGGCTATAGGATTCTGGCATACAGTACTTTACGACACAATGAACTCGTGTTTGTTAGGGTTGGGCAAACCCTACTATGGCACCACGGGTTACATGATTCGGTTTTTGATCCTGATACTGGGAGTTCCAGCGGCTTACAACGTTGCTGGTTTTGAAGCTGCCGTTTTTGTTATTGCCTTCCACGACTTACCCATGTACGTTGTCATCAGCTATGGGGCTGTCCGGGAGAAATTTAACAACCTGAATCAGGATTTAATGGCAACGGGAGTTTTTCTTCTGATTCTGGCTGCTGCCATTGGCATTCGGGTTGCTTGCGGCTTTGGTTTCCCACTTGAGCATCTGTTTCATTCCGCTGCAATGTGATGTTGCTTCTGCTAGGTCGCTTGATGCCTGCTTGGGATAGTTATCCCTGCGTCCACATAATGATCACCCCCTTTGAGCTATGAGCCCACTCGTCCCCCTGGTCATGTTTGGTTGGATACCCATGGTTTTGTACCTGTTTTCGAGGTATCCAGCCAGTCGGGCGATCGTGATCAGCTTTGTCGCAGCCTGGTTATTCCTTCCGCAGGCATCATTTCCATTGCCCGGTCTGCCAGACTATACCAAAATGTCGGCAACCTGCTATGGTGTTTTACTCGCGACGGCTCTATTCGATAGTGGGCGTTTTACAACCTTCCGACCCCATTGGATTGACATTCCTATTTTGCTCTGGTGCGCCAGTCCAATGGCCTCCTCTTTAACCAATGGTTTGGGGGCTTATGATGGTTTCTCCCAGAGTTTAGAGCAAACTATTTCGTGGGGCTTACCCTACTTTCTGGGACGGCTATATCTTGGAAATTGGGCAGGTCTCAAGCAATTAGCTATTGCCATTTTTATTGGTGGCTTAGCCTACATTCCCTTTATCTTTTTTGAGTTACGCTTTAGCCCGCAGTTGCATCGCATGGTGTATGGCTTCCACGCCCATGCAGATTTCTCCCAAACAATTCGCTACGGCGGATATCGACCCACTGTATTTATGCAGCACGGTCTAGCGGTTGGAGCCTGGATGATGGCGGCTACCCTTGTTGGCATTTGGCTCTGGCAAACAGGGGTGGTTAAAGAAGTATGGGGGATTAAGATGAAATGGTTAGTCCCTATCATCCTTGTTACATTCATTCTATGTAAATCAACAGGAGCTTATATGTTGCTCCTGTTTGGTCTTGCCATCCTCTATGCCGGAAAATATCTGCGCACGTCAATTCTGCTGCTGCTGATTGTCGCATTGGTGAATGTTTATTTGTATACGGCAGCAAGCGGTATGATTACCCCTGAACGCCGGGAAGTTTTAATCGAGAAGATTACTAACACGTTTGGTGAGGAACGTGCTCAATCCCTGGAATTTCGTATGAAAAATGAGGAAATTTTAGGGGAAAGGGCTCGGGAACAACCTGTGTTTGGCTGGGGCGGCTGGGGACGAGCTCGCGTTTATGACGAGAACGGTAAGGATCTGACAGTGACGGATAGCTTGTGGATCATTGCGTTTGGCGATCGCGGTCTCTTTGGGCTCATTAGCATGACAGCTGCCATGCTAATACCACCGATAATATTTAGCCTGGGAGCGTATCCTATTCGAGCATGGTCGCATCCCATCGCGGCCTCATCGGCCGTGCTTGTTACAATCATTACTCTCTATATGGTGGATTGTGTGCTCAACGCCATGATTAACCCAATCTATGTTATGGCTCTGGGTGGGGTATCGGGATTACTGGCTGCACATCCGCCAATCGTGAATCCTCGAAGGCGTTTGAGGCAGGCCCGATCCAAAGAGAAATATGCTCTGCCAAGCTCCTAGGGGTTGTTCTAAAAGGGTTTGTTTTTCGTGCGCAAAATACACGAAAAACGAACCCTTTTAGCGAGTTTTAAAGCATGTCCTATTAAATCAAGCCATGTTTGCAGGTGAGGGTGCTTCGCACCCCCACCTACAAACTCGGAAAGCTTAGCCGTCTGAGTATCAGCGACTAAGCATTGGAAATCAGCTTATGTTTGGCAGGGATAGGAAATACTTCCCGCTTTCAATCCCAGGCAAGGGCAAGAAACAGGGGGAAAGTGTAAAGCACCCACCTCCGCTTATTGCCTACCCATGATTGTTGTGATGCAAAATCCCTCTGGGAAATAGTATTTTTCGCAGTAGGGACAGCCATTTATCCCTGCATAAGGAAGCTTAAGTTGTGATGCTTGACTGGATGAATTTCCTAAGAGAATAGATAATCTGCTTATTCCTCATCAGAATATTCCTCTTCTTCCTCGTCGCTGTACTCTTCTTCCTCTTCTTCTTCCTCCTCTTCCTCGTCGCTGTACTCTTCTTCCTCTTCTTCTTCCTCTTCTTCTTCCTCCTCTTCCTCGTCGCTGTACTCTTCTTCCTCCTCTTCCTCTTCCTCTTCCTCTTCCTCTTGTCCACTACTGTTTCCGATTACGTAGTCATAGTCTTCATCTATGGCGTACTCATTGCAGAGTGTGTTCAGAGCTTCCAGAAATTCAGTAGCGTCCTCGATTGTTAGATCGAAGTTTCGGATTTCTAGATGAGTGAATTCTTCCTCAGATTCTTCGTAGTTATAGTCAAAGTAATAGTCTTCCTCGCTCTCAATGTACTCCTGACACAAACTATCTAGAGCTTCAGCAAAACCTTCAGGGTCTTCCGTCGTGATGTAAAAGTCATACAGAAGCAAAGAGTTTTCATCGGCGAAGTATGATTCATCTTCCTCCCAAACTTCTGATGTGAAGTCTAAATCGTTAACTGATTTGATAATCCAGGAATCATGACCGTTGTAATCCTGGTGCATTACATAGTCGTAAGGAATATAGCAATATCCGTTATCACCCCACTCTGGACCCCAGGAGTTTCGGACAATGAACATTTGATCTTTATCGGAATAGCCAACACAAAGCATGGCATGCCATGCATGGGTTTCGCGCACGTTCTCTGATTTTTTAGGGAGTGAAATACGGCCTCGATTTTCAGTCGCACTATTGAATGATTCAAATAGATTCAGGGCGAACGCAATAGGATAGCCTTCTGCTAAGGTATGTCGCCACAGATCTAAGTCTGTTTCAATAAACTCTGCTTCCGTAATTGTGAAATTAGCTGCATTCTCATAGGAAGTATCATCGGGTGACTGAAAAATCATGGCTTCATCATTCGGCCACAGATTTTCGCAACAGGCACCGTGTTCAATTAAGCTTTCAATCGCACAGTACATAGCTGTGCCGCTATCCTCATGTTGGCCGTTATGGCGAGCACGAGCGTTGTAATACACAAAGAGACGGCTTACATCACCAGATTCACCGTTCTCGCGTTTAGCTAAATATTCATAGGCTCCAACAAAGGCGTTGGCAACACAGCTATTGCCAACCTGCTCTTCTACGTCGGTCATAAATTTCCGCAGGTCAACACGAGGAGGAAGTTGCTTCTGCTGAAATCGTCCAATCTGATGAACTTTAGCCTGGCTGGGGCGGCCACCTGCTTGATAACCACCAATCCGATATTTCAAATTCGTACCCATTGAAACGTTCCCTTCTGGTACTAGCCCAAAAATCTTGTGTATCCAACTATTCCCAAGCGGGTTTATTGGCTCCCAAGCCTCATCAATTCTTCAAAACAGTTGTACAGCCCTGTACGGATTGGTTCAGTTCAAAAGAATGTGGTGTGAGGTGTGAAGAACACCTCCTACAAAATCAATCTATGAGGCACTTAAGCGAGAACTGCTAAGGTGTTTAGCAGATTAGGCAGAGCATGCTGATTTCTAGGTTTTGAGAGTTGGCAAGCTAAGGGTGACTTGCACAGCAGGATACCCTTAGCTAGGACATTTTGCTGGACAACAGAAAGGATTAAGCGCCGTGCAGCGCACGGCGCTTAATCCTAAACAGAGAACGATCGGGACAGAATGAACTTTAGAGAATATCCCGGCTCATAAATGATTGCAGTACCTCGGGAATCTTAACGGTACCGTCTGGTTGCTGATAGTTTTCCAAAATGGCAGCCATCGTACGGCCTACCGCTAGACCAGAACCATTTAAGGTATGCACAAATTGAGTTCCCTTTTTGCCCGCTTCCTTAAAGCGTATATTGGCACGGCGGGCCTGGAAATCCCAACAATTAGAACAGCTGGAGATTTCTCGGTACTTGCCCTGGCTGGGCATCCATACTTCCAAGTCGTAAGTTTTAATCGCAGAAAACCCCAGATCTCCAGTACAGAGTTCAATCACCCGATAAGGGAGCTTAAGGGCCTGTAATACTCCTTCTGCGTCCTTCAGAAGTGCTTGATGCTCACGCTCTGATTGTTCGGGGTGGGTGAACTTGTACATCTCGACTTTGTCGAATTGGTGTAAGCGAATTAGCCCTCGGGTGTCGCGGCCATAGCTGCCTGCTTCTCGACGGAAGCAAGGGGTGTAGGCACAGTAATGCAAGGGAAGGGATTCAGCTTCCAAAATTTCATCACGGTGGAAGCTGGTGATGGGCACCTCGGCGGTGGGAGTGAGCCATAGGTCATCGCGATCGCACTTAAAGCTCTCCTCCGCAAACTTGGGCAGTTGCCCCGATGCCGTAAGCGAAGCGGTATTAATCAGGAAGGGTGGCAGTACCTCGGTATAGCCCGCTTCCAAGTGGCGATTGAGCATGAAATTAATCAGCGCCCGTTCCAAGGCTGCTCCGGCTCCCAATAGGGTCACAAAGCGGCTTTGGGCAATACGGGTAGAGCGCTCAAAGTTGAAGATGCCTAACTTTTCCCCGATTTCAAAATGGGGCAAGATGTCAGGATTTTGAGAAATGAACTCGTCTCCCCAGCGGTACAACTCAACGTTCTCGTCTTCGTCTTTGCCTGCAGGAGTTGTGTCGCTAGGCAGGTTAGGCAGCTCCATCATGCGAGCTTCGATCTGGGCCTTGAGGTCACGTTCCTGCGGCTCCAAATCTGCGATCTGGGTTTTGACCTGGTTTCCTTCCTCTTTCAATGCCAACACAGAAGAATCATCAGGTTTTGTGCCCGACTTCATCTTCTGGCCAACTTCCTTGCCAATTTCATTGCTACGGGCCTGAAGTTGCGATCGCCGTCCCTCCAATTCCCGTTGCTGCCGATCCAGTTCCAAAATGGGAGTCAGATCATAGCCGCCCCCCCGGCGGTTCAGCCGCTCCTGGACGTACTCTGGATTTTCGCGAATCTGTTTAAGGTCCAGCATGCTCCGTTAACAATGATGAAGATAGGCCAACCATGAGTTTAGCGCGAGTTGGGGCGTTAGCTGAGCACCAGATTGTCCCGATGAATGACGGTCTCTGCCCCTTCGTAACCGAGAATTTGAACAATTTTGTCGGAATGGTGCCCCCGGATTTGTTGAAGCTCTCTACTACTGTAATTAACGATCCCTCGGGCGATTTCGTTGCCATGCTCGTCACACAATTGAACCGAATCGCGGCGGAGAAATTCTCCATCCACCTGAATTATGCCGGCGGCCAAGAGCGATCTGCCTGCGTGGGCGATCGCCCGTACCGCTCCCGCATCCAGGTACAACTTGCCCGACGGAATTAGACCATTAGCAATCCACCGCTTGCGAGCATTCTGACGTTGCGCCGCAGGTTCAAATTGGGTGCCCAAGGGTTCACCTTGGAGAATTTTCTCGATGTTTTGGGGCGATCGCCCCTCCATAATCACAGTGCGCACTCCGGCACTCGTGGCGATACGGGCAGCGGTGATTTTGGTGATCATGCCGCCGGTACCCCAGTTGGAACCGCGATCGCCCACCTGCACCTGAGCTTCCAGTTCTTTAATATTGCCGACCAGGCTGATAGGTTGTGCTTCAGGGTTGGAGCGGGGATCGGCGGAGTAGAGACGATCCACATCAGTCAGTAAGAAGAGCCAATGTGCCCCGATCAATCCAGCAACCATGGCTGATAGGGTATCGTTATCTCCAAACTTCAGTTCATCCACTGCCAGAGTGTCATTCTCATTGACGATGGGGATGACTCCTAACTTCAGAAGTTGGCGAAAGGTCCGATATGCATTGACGTAGCGGCTCCGTTGAGTCAAGTCGCCTCGGGTAATCAGAACCTGGGCGATGGGCTGATTTAAGGAGGTGAAGAAGTCGTCGTAGACCCGCATTAAACGCCCTTGTCCAACGGCAGCGACGGCCTGCTTCATGGCCATAGTACGAGGCCGTTCTTTGAGCCCCAGTCGTGTACACCCGACCCCAACGGCTCCCGATGACACCAGTACAACCCGATGCCCCAGCCGTTGCAATTGACACAGAACTTCTACAAGGGCCGTGATGGTAGAGAGGGCCAGCAGTCCTGTTTCGGGGTTCGTAAGGCTGGAGGTTCCAATTTTGATAACCAGCGTTTGCGGTTTCATAGGGTCTAGGCAGATGATGCAGAAATAGCAGGACGTCTGGCGTACGAGTAGAACGACGGGAACCGTTCCATCAAGAAATATGCCCGGTGGAGGCATTAATTTAAATAAAACGCCAGAGTAGAATTACTGGAACTGTTTCCTTCTGTAGAGAGAGGGCCCAGTAACACAATTTTCCAGTCTACCTGGGAATCTCTGCAATGGGAAAGCGCCAGCCTCAACAATAGAAACTGGCGCTATGCCCATGTTTATTAGGATTTATACTGTAGGGTCTTTATCGGTGCGACCCCATTTATCTATTACTAGAATGCCAGCGAAAAGACTGTCTCCATTTGTTTTTAATATTTTCTTTAGATTGCGAGAGGTCTCGAAAAACGGCGAAATGTTTACTTTTACTAAGTCTCTTTTTTGTTACGTAGCGCACAACAAAAAAAACGGGTTTCCGTTGCTCTAGGCTTCTAAACTTACCGTAATAGAGTTTGTATCGGCGGGTTGCTTCAGTATCCAACCCTGCTTTACCTTATTGCTTTCCCTTATAGCAATGGTGAGTGTATTAGGTGCAGCAACGGTGGTGTGGGACACGAAGTGCCCTACACCACCGTACTTAATCAACGCGCACAGCGCTATAAAAGAAAGAAGTGTAATTTTTTACATGTAATACTTTTCAATGTGAAGATGCCGTTGATGATCTACGCCCTGTTTTATAGGGGATAGACCATCAACGGCATCTTCATGGTGATTTGGAATCAGTATTTTGAGACTAGCCCCGATCCCCAGGACGGTTAAGGGGATTCTGCCAGAGAGGCTCCCAGTTTTTGAGAAATCCAGACTTCCATACTACGGGTCATAGATTTACGGGCCGCTTGAGCAGGGTCAACCATGGGTTCCACCAGAATGGTGAACATCCCCAGGCGGTTGCCGACCAGAACATCGGTGAAGAGGCGATCGCCCACCATGGCTACCTGTTCCACTGGAATGTTCATCGAGTCGACAGCCTGGCGAACTTTCCGGCGGGAAGGTTTGCGGGCACCGGACAAAAAGGGAACATTCAACTCTTCGGCAATACGGCTGATGCGGGTGCGGCTGATGTTGTTGCTCACCAGCCACAGAGATACCACCGGACGAATTTGCTCAAACCAAGCTTTGAGTTCCTCCGAGGCCGCATCCAGGCTCATGGGAACCAGGGTTTCATCCACATCCAACACCATGCCCCGCACGTTGTTCTGGGTAAGTTGGTCAGCCGTCAGGCCAATAATTGGTCCTCCCAGCACTAGGTCAGGTTGTAGAAGTTTGCCCCAGGACATACGCGATCACAATAGAAGAATTAAGGTTGGCAATTAGTTGGTGGTCGTGTCTCTATTTGGCGTTTGCTCTGCCAGAGTGGCATCTACTGCATCTTTAGCCGCCTCATGCTCAGCGAGGGTGCGGCTAAAAATGTGAGTTCCATCGTAGCGGGCCATGAAGTAGAGATAATCTGTGTTTTCCGGCTTCAGAGAAACCTCAAGGCTGGCCAGCCCGGGTGCCGCGATCGGTGTTGGCGGAAGCCCTGCGTTGACGTAGGTATTGTAAGGAGAGGGGGTAGCGACCTGAGCGTAGGTCAGAGGTTTCTCGACGGTTTGCCGAATGCCTAAGCCATATTCCACCGTAGGATCAGCCCCCAACGGCATGCCCTCCTGTAGTCTTCGGGCGAAAACCCCCGCAATGGTAGGGCGTTCAGCATCTACGACTGCCTCCTTCTCGACAATACTGGCCAGGGTTACCCATTCCAGTAAAGTATAGGGGCTCTTATTCTTCTGAGCCTCGTAGACGGGTAGTGCGACCTGCTGAAACTGGGTGAGCATCTGGTCAATCGCCTTTTCCGCCGTTAATGTGCCCTCAAACACATAGGTGTCGGGGAACAGAAACCCTTCTAAATGGGGCAAATTCTCAGGAAGCCAGGGGAAGCGATCGCGCGGCACCTTCTTACTGGCCTGCACGAATTCCTCGGCCTTAAAAAAGCCCTGTTCCTCAAAGTAGTTGCCCATTTGCTGAATAGACCAGCCTTCAGGAATGGTGTAGCTAAGTTGCATCACCTGCCCTTGCCAGATCTGATCAGCAATCGCTGTCATGGGTACTGTGGGTGATAACGCATAAGTGCCTGCCTGGTAGCTACCCGCTTTGTCTTGCAGGGACTGCCAGCGTGTCCACAGTTCCCAGGCCCGATCTGACCGAATCAGCCCTAGTTCTTCCAAACTTTGGCCGATTTCCTCAGCCGTTGCTCCAGGGGGGATGTCTACCTGAATTGTGTCCTTGTTGGCTTCAGTAGCGGCACTGGCTTCAACCGGGGCATTAGCCCAACTCCACCAGCGCCATCCTTGCCAACCAGATACGCCAATCACCACGGGCAAAAGCGCCAGGTAAAACAACCACTTTGAGAATTGCTTCATGGTTTTGGTAGGGGGGTTAATCCGATAGAGGAAAACTAACTCGGACTTTACTCCAGCGCGTCAAACAATTGGGCCTCAAGCTGCGATCGCACCGCCTGGAACTCTTCTGGAGAGAGCAACTTGGCTTCGCCATTGGAATCGCGACGGGCAAAAAACAACAGGGGATCCAGGGGGGTACACACTTCGTATTCTTGCTCTTCGTGGTAGAAGTAGGCCAACCGCTGAAACTGCTCAGATTGCTCTGCATCGAGGCTGGCTTCGTCTTCGCCCACGTCCAGAGTAATAATATCCTCTTCCTCCACATCCGGCAGATCTCCGGAGGCGCTAAGGGTGAAGGCTGTACGCTTCAGTATCAAATCTTGCTCAGCTAAAACAGCCTTAGCGGTATCGAAGACAGTATCAATGTCTTCATCTGCCAGATCGACCATGGTTTCCACTTCTTCATCGTCATCTTCGGAAACCCATGCGAAGATTTCGATTGGAGAATCGACGGGCAGCAGCAATAAGTACTCGGCATCATCAACTTCCAACGTGTGCTCGACGTAGCACATGAGCGATCGCCCGGCTTCGTCAAATAGCTCAATGGTTGAGAGTTGATCGTCCTCCATATCACCCATTTCTGAAAAATCGCTTCCTTTCCCTGCTTTTGTCATTCCGTCTAATCCTAGCGAGTCTTGAGTTTTTGCTACGATCGCCATTTTTAGTGCGATCGCCCCATTGTAGCGGTCAAATGATAACCAGAGGCTATGCTACTTTCCTTCAGCCTAAAATTTCAGCACCTATAGGAAGATAACCTACGAAAAACTTTACCGCATGACCTGTACCCTTAGCGGTAAAGCCATCTGATACCGACAACTATTTGCTCCAGCGAGCGAGTACTTCGCACGCTATTGCTTAGGTAAACGGTGATCCTCTATAATCTTGCGCTTTTCTAGAACCAGGCGCAGCAGAGTAATGTTTCTGCTGCGCTGGTGCAAGCCTGGGGTAGATCCCGGTTAGCCAAGAACACTGTTCCGGCTAACTTATGGGTTCAGCCGCCGGACGTGGGTTAAGCGGGGATTCAGAATTGATAGCAGAAGGCTTTTGAGATAGTTTCTCGCGACGCTCATCCAACCATCGCTGCAAGATTAGGGCGGCAGCCTTGCGATCAATCAACCCCTTGTCGTATTGGAGCGATCGCCCCTCCTGTACCAGCATTTGCTCAGCTTCATGGGAGCTCAGACGCTCATCCATATAAGTGATGGGCATGTTGAGGGCTTTGGAAAGGCGATCGGCAAACTTTTGTACTTGACGGGCCTGGGCACCCAGTTCTCCCTGCATGGTGTAAGGCAGGCCAATGACTAGAATTTCGGCCTGACGTTCCTGGGCGATCGCACCAATTTTTGCCAGATCCTCAACAAAGCTGGTGCGTTGAATTGTTGTTAACCCAGTAGCAATCAGCCCAGTGCCATCACACCCGGCTATCCCAATCCGCTTGCGCCCCACATCTAAGCCGAGGGCAGAAATTCGAGAGCTACGGCCCATGACTATAACCGACCCCTCAGGCTCCCGACGGATGGAGTGGATCTTCAGGGGCGGGACGAGAAGTCTTACCCCGAGGCAGGCCGCTTTGCTCCAAACTGGAGGTACCGCTCGCTAAACCGTTGGCTTTGGCGGATAGCTTCTGCCACTGCCAAGAATCCAGCAGGGAAAAACGGCTAGGAATGGGAGTACGGGACGGTTGCAGGCTCTGTAGCATATCTGCAATCTGCAAGGCCTCCAGCGGACGAGCCTCCCGTACCTTGTGCCACACCGACCGAGATAACAACAAGGTGCGCTCGGTTGGGGCTGCGCCCAGCTTGTCGAGGTACTCTTCCCGCTCGGTCTGGTAGTCTGCAGAGGTTAACCGCAGGGATTGTGCTGGGTAGGCCTGAATGGCACGGGCCATCTGGCGCAATAACTCGGCGTAAAGCCAGGTGTATTCAGGATGAACGGTTAATTCTGCACTATGGGGCTGGGAGCCGTCCTTACACAGATTGAGATGGAAGTAGCCGATCGCTGCTTTCCGCTGGGGTTGAAATACATAGCCCCGTACCACTTCTGTGTGATCTGACCAGTGCCGCAGGCCACCGGCTACTGTTGTCAGCAGATTGCGACGGAAATCCACAATGTGACGGTCAAAGACCTGGCGCAACGTGGGCGGCATGGAGAAGGTATCAAGCTGATGGAGTAACCCTGCATCCGCGTTGCTGACAGGCAGTAGATTTGGCAGATCAGGTTCTTCCTGAGCCAAAGATTGGAGAAGTTCGGGAGCCATCGCCCAATAGGTTAGATGGGCCAGCGGCTGAAATCCGTTTTGCCGAGATAGCCCCAATAGCATCTCGTCATTCACGTCCACTTCCATCAACCACATCCGCGCTTCCCAAATGGATTGCAGACAATAGCGAATGAGCTGGGAGCCTACATCGGTTGGGAGAGATGTGCCGGCCTCACCTGTAATGCTATCCAGGAGTAAGCGATCGATGCGCCAGGTGCTACGGGTTTTGTTGAAGGGGGAAACCTGAATGACACCCCGAAGGCGATCGCCCTGCTCAGCTACATAGTTTGAAAAGACATGCTGGAAGGGATTCGGAAACAAACTCAGCCCTTTCAATAACCCGTACCAGCGGCGCAAGTGTCGCCATTCTAACGACTGAGCCTGGGAATCGGACGCCAGCATCCCTTCAATAGCATCCAGGTCGCGCCGTACAAATGGACGAATTTTCAGTTCGGGTGTTTCAGGCGTTTGAGAGGACATGAGAAATTTGCTCTCGTAGGCGAGTTAGGGAGGATCCAACTATCTTCTCTATCCTAGACCAAAACCTTAGAGAAGGCAGGAGACAGAGGGGAGAAGGCAGGAGGACAAAACCCCATATTTTTCCACCTTCTCCCCTTTATTCCCTTACGCCACTTTAAGCTCTGTCCCGCGCACCAAGCTGATCCCCGTGATACCTGGCTATACTTTTAGGGAATTCTAGGATTATCAGGATGAGGCCCTCGCTTCGCCATCGCCTCATCCTAATCCACTAAGGAGAGTGAAAATTATGTCGCAGTCATTGCTGTCGGATGCCAACCAGCGGTTGGAGAAAGCGCTGCGCTACGTCATGATCGATGAAGATGTAGCCATCCGTCTGCATTACCCTAAGTCCAGCCTCACCGTTTCTATTCCAGTGCGGATGGATGATGGTTCTCTGAGGGTTTTCCAGGGCTATCGAGTGCGCTATGACGATAGCCGGGGGCCCACGAAGGGAGGGGTGCGCTTCCACCCCGGTGTGAATTTAGACGAAGTCCAGTCTTTAGCTTTTTGGATGACGTTCAAGTGCGCTGCTTTGAGCCTACCCTTTGGGGGAGCGAAGGGCGGAATTCAGCTGAATCCGAAGGAGCTTTCGAAGTTTGAGTTGGAGCGGTTATCGCGGGGGTATGTGGATGCGATCGCCGACTTTATTGGCCCCGACATTGACATCCCTGCCCCCGATGTCTACACCAACGCCATGATTATGGGTTGGATGATGGATCAGTACAGCATCATCCAGCGGCGAATTGTGCCGGGAGTTGTCACAGGCAAGCCCATTGGCATGGGCGGTAGCCTGGGGCGTGAAACGGCAACAGCCATGGGAGCATTCTTTGTAATGCAACGCATCCTGGGACGCCTAGACCAGGCTCCGGAAAACACCACTGTTGCAGTTCAAGGCTTTGGCAATGCCGGGGCAACCATTGCAGAACTGTTGCACCGAGCCGGGTACAAGGTAGTGGCTGTGAGCGATTCCCGCGGTGCTATCTATGCCCCCAGCGGTTTGGATATTCCCAGCGTTCGCCAGTTTAAGGACTCTACCCGAAAACTTCAGGCCGTCTACTGTGAAGGAACGGTTTGTAATCTGATGAATGGTCACGATGACATCACCAACGAGGAGTTGCTGGAACTGGATGTAGATGTCTTAATACCTGCGGCTCTGGAAAATCAAATTACTGCCCAGAATGCTGATCGCATCAAAGCCCCTTACATTTTTGAGGTGGCGAATGGCCCCATCACTTCCGATGCTGACGCCATTCTGGAGCAGAACGGTATCCAGGTCTTCCCCGACATTTTGGTGAATGCAGGTGGGGTGACGGTGAGCTACTTCGAGTGGGTCCAAAATCGCAGTGGGATGTACTGGTCTCTGGAAGAAGTTAACCAGAAGCTCAAAGTGGCGATGGATCGGGAGACGGATCATATTTGGGCGATCGTTCAAGAGCTTCATGTGTCTATGCGTACCGCTGCCTATATCCATGCCTTGAATCGACTTGGCGATGCTATTCAGGCAAAAGGTACACGGGCGTATTATTTGAATCCGTAGGAGGGAAGGCAGAAGGCAGAAGGCGGAGGGCTAGAAGCCACAGTGGTTAACTTTCTTTCACTCTGCCCCTTATTCTTCAAAACTGTCCCTGCTCCCTCGCTACTGCGGCCTTATCTTCCCTTCTGCCCCCTGCCCTCTGCCTTCTGCCTTATTTCCACAACCCCGCTACAATTAGAAATTGGTCTACAAGCATCCGTGACTCTACCCCTGTTATGAACTCGACCCTGGTGTCTTCCTTAACTGAGATTGATAACGCCCTTTCTAACCGCTTTATTGAGTTGGATCCTGAGGGCTATTTTTTGATTTACCTGGATCGGGACGCCGGGCTCATTTGTGCCAAGCATTTCACCAACGTCATTGACGATCGGGGAGTAGCGCTTGATCCAGAAACGGGTAAACCTATTCCTTGCAAAGGCCCCGTTACTCGCACCCATACAACGGTCTTCACAGGGCGTACGGCGAAAGAACTTTGTGTCGAAATTTTTGAGAAAACAAAGCCTTGCCCTCTCAGTTACCTTGACCATGCGGCCTATCTGGGGCGTGAATTCGTGCGGGCCGAAATGGCCTTGCTGAGCGGTCAAGAATACATTCAAGACTAAATCTTCGTTAGGACCTTTATTGAGAAAGCCACAGCGTCGCTGTGGCTTTCTCAATAAAGGTCTTTTATCGATACTGGGGACAGCTTTTCAGAAAAGCTTCCCGAAGTTTATGTAACAGGGCTTACGCATTGTTGTTGTGGGTGGGGTGCTCCGCGCCCCACCCACAACAACAATGCGTAAGTCCTGTGTGAAATTAAACGCTGCCATAAACCGGTACGGCTGCCCCTCGGATATCTTTAGCCGCATCAGACGCTAAAAAACAAATCACTTCAGCTAAGGATTCTGCTGATACCCATTGGGCCGTGTTAGCAGCTCCCATGGCAGTGCGGTTGGTTGGAGTGTCGATAATGCTCGGGAGCACTACGTTGGCCGTGATGTTGGTGCCCTTGGTCTCATCGGCGATCGCCTGCGTCAGCGCTACGACCCCTGCTTTCGAGGCACAGTAGGCAGCGAGCTGGCCGCTTGGCTGCACGGCTCCACGCGAACCTATCGTTACGATGCGGCCATAATCGTGTTCCAACATGCGCCGCAAGCTGTGTTTACACACGAGGAAGGTGGTTTCCAAATTCAGCTTAAAATCCTTCTGCCATTGCTCCAGCGGGTATTCATGAGTTTTACCCATAGAGAAACCGCCCACCAGGTGAATCATCACATCGACTCGCTCCATGCCATCAATGAGCGATCGCACCGATTCTTCATGCGTCAGATCCGTTGATACAAAACGAATGCGTGCTATATCTCCTGGGGAGAGCCGCCCCTTCATCCGTTCCACTTCCTGAGGGCTGCGGTAAGGAATCGTGACAGAGTCTGCTCCTTGTAGCAGCACTGCTGGCGTGACACCCAGTCCCAGACCACCCGTTCCCCCAGTCAGCAGTACATGCTTGCCTTTCATGGTTGATGCTCCTCATCGCGAATTGGCTTGAGAATCATCCTAGTTTTATAGCCATTTCTGAAAAGAACCGGTGCTTGCACCCATTCTCTTCAGAAATGGCTGTAGTTACTTGTAGCAATCCGTTTCTTGTAGAACCTAATTTTGGGATCTAGAGTTTTTCGGTTAACGGTTGGCAGAAGTCATCCAGGCCTGTCTTCTGGGCATAAATGAGAAGGGCGATCGCCAGCGGTACTGGAAGGTTTGTAATCTCAACCAGAACAGGCACAGCATCTTTCAAATTCCCAGTAAGGATATGGGGCCGCAGATGGGCCTGGCATAGTTGCACGCGCCAACGCTTGGCAAACCCATCCAGCCAACCTTCCGACTCAGTTGGTTCTTGCCCTACTTTGAGGGCTAAATTGATAGCTGCGTCCTCTAGATTGCCCTCGCAGTCTTCAAGTACGTCCAGTGCCCGCAGAGCGGTTGAGTTATCGGTAAACTGCGACCGATATTGGTCAATTTCGTCCAAATTCACGATAATCATGCGGCCAATCTATCACCAGTCGAGTTATTGTGCTTCACTTCTAACGTTAGCTTGCATTGTGAGCCAAAACCCAGAATCCCTTTTTGTCATCGTAAAGCCGTGACAAAAAGGGATTTTGGGTTTTGGTGCAAGATGATTGAGTAAAGCTATACAAGGAGCCTATGCCTGCTATTGTGCATTTGTTTTTGGCGATCGCCAGTGAGGTTGTGGCTTCATCGGCCTTAAAAGCATCTCAGGGTTTTACCCGCCCTATTTTTACGGGTGTTATTTTGGGGGGTTATGGAATGGCTTTTTACTTCATGTCCCTGAGCCTGCGCCAAATTCCTCTGAGTATTGCTTACGCGATTTGGTCAGGGGTTGGTACTTTGGGAACCGCGCTAATTGGAGTATTTCTATTTCGAGAACGACTGGCTCCCGGAAGCATGTTCGGGATTGCTCTGATTGTATTGGGAGTTATTATTCTGAACCAGTTTGTCGAAAGCAGCTAACCCTGCTTCTTTAGGAATGAGATGGACTATAAAAAAAGGCCCTCTTGGGCCTTTTTTTAGTCCATCTTAGTGGTTTAGAAGAACCAGCGACGGCGACGGAGCAAGAGTACTGAACCCAGACCACTACCAAAGGCTCCCAGCGCAACAGAGGTTTGTTGGGCCCACCAGTGAGGTTTGTCGAAGCTATTTTGACTGATTTCGTCGATCTGGACGCCCTGGGCTGTCACCGGAACAGTCAAGATATCGCCATGATCGGTGCCAGGCTCGCCAATACGGATGCGCCAGTTTCCGGGGAGGGAGGTGTCAGGTGTGAAAGCAAAATTGCCACTTTCATCGGTGTTTCCTTCTAGCCAGGGCTGCTCAGTATTATTTGGAGCGTAGATTCGTACGGGAGCATTGCTGTAGGGCTCGCCGGTACTGTACACAGATGTAAGTTCAAACTGATCCACAAGCATCTGGTAGTCTGTCCAGGCGGCATGGGCCATAGCCTGGCTGGGGAAGCCAAACAGTGCAACCAGTAGAGAGAGCAGAACGAAGAGTCTTTTCATACGCGTAAGATTTAGAGAGGTGAGCAACGTCAGGTATCTGGAATGAATGCTGGTCACGAAGCAAGCGATTCAGGCGATCGCCTGGGCCGTCAATATCGCACCAATCGCCATAATCATAACGGCACTAGCGATAGGCAGATAACGCAGAATTGAAGAATTTACAGGAAGCTGATCAAACCACCGCCGCGAGTAGACCACGCTAATTCCCACTGCGACCAGTACTCCGGTAAGTCCCAGGCTAAAGGCCGTGACCAGAGCCATGCCATAGGCAGTCTGATGTAAGGCGATCGCTGACAACAGCAACACGAGCGCCGACGGACAGGGCACCAACCCTCCCGCAATCCCTAAAGCGACGAGATTGGGTTGGCTTTCGTGGGAATGGCTATGTGAGTGGCCATCATGGTGGTGCCCATGGGCATGGTCGTGATGGTTGTGGTGATGCTCGTGGTTATGGGAGTGGTCATGCCCATGGCTATGAGCGTGAGCGTGTTCATGCTCGGCTCCCGCTTCAAGGGCATTTAAACGCTGGTGAAGTAAGCTGCTACCGACTACCAGCACCATCACCCCACTGGCGAGACTGAGAATGGGATAAATTTGTTCAGACAAACCAAACTGAGCCGCAACGAGGGCGATCGCCCCTAACACAAACACTGCCAGCGTATGGGTGACCGTCGTCGTCAACCCCAGCACGACCGCCTGCCAGGGGGTACTGCGAGAACCGACAAGGTAGGCTGCGGCCATCGTCTTACCATGACCGGGGGTGAGCGCATGGCCAGCCCCCAAAACCATTGCGAGTCCTAAGCCCGTGAAGATCCAGGTGGGATTTTGGGTCTCATGCTCCAGCAGGTGTAGCAGGGAGGGTTCTCCATGGCCGGGATGGGCGATCGCCGCCTGGCCCATCAACGACCACAATCCGGCTGTTAGCCCTGCTGCCCCAATCCATCGCTGCATTACCCTGGCATACCACGCAACCATAGCCACCCTCAAAACTCATTGTGTGGAGATAAGAGATACCTTCAGAAGGCGATTGGGTTCGTCCGGGCGATCGCCTCTGGGAGTTTTGTCCTACTTTTAGCACGATTTGTTCCCCGCTGAACTTCAGGTTTATGGCTGGAAGAATCTTGCTTGTTACGGCGCTTTTTAGCGCTTAAAATCTGGGTGTTTTTGTGAGAGCCGCGCGGGGCGCGGCTCTCACAAAAACACCTGTGGCTGATTCAAGCGCAAAGCGCTGTAAAACGAAAGGGCAGGTATCTTACCTGCCCTAAAAGTGTTCGTCGTTTTAGAAAAGTTGGCGATCGCTACAGAACACGCTCTGTACTGATAACTCCGCTATCTCCAAGGGAAGCTTCATTTGAATCTGGCTTTTTTGGGAAAAAGCGATCAGTACCTTGCTTGATCAAAATGTAGATCATCGGAGTGATAAACAGGCTCAGCACTGTTCCAATAATGTAACCGCCAAACAGCGCTGTTCCAAGGGATTGACGACTGGCAGCGCCGGCACCGGACGCAATCACCAGGGGGAAGAAGCCGACAATACCGGTTAGGGAGGTCATCAGAATGGGCCGGAGGCGGTCTTGGGCTGCTTCAATAGCTGCCTGGGTGATGGTCAGCCCCTTCTCCCGCAACTGATTGGCGTATTCCACAATCAGAATGGAGTTTTTACTGACCAGACCAATTAGCATGACCAGACCAATCTGACAGTAGACATCGTTGGATAGCCCCCGCAGAGACTGAGCCCCCAAAGCACCTAATATCGCCAGTGGTACCGTAATCAAAATAATGATGGGGTCGATGTAGCTTTCGTACTGGGCGGCCAGCACCAGAAATACCATCAGGAGTCCTAGACCGAAAAATATAGGAGCCTGACCACCCGACTCAATTTCCTCGAGAGCTGTACCTGTCCAGTCATAGCCCATGCTGGCAGGAAGAACCTGTTTGGCAATCCCTTCTATGGCACCAATAGCCTCTCCTGAACTGCGACCCGGGGCGGCGTTACCCTGCACAGAGATTGAACGGAAGAGGTTGTAATGGGTGATGGTCTGGGCAGTGGTAGCCGGAGTCAGGGTTACCAAATTGGCTAGAGGCACCATTTCTCCAGACCCCGATCGCACATAAAGCTGTTGCAGGTCATTGGGTTCAGAGCGGAACGGTTCATCTGCCTGGACATAGACCCGATAGGTTCGCCGTTCCAGGTTGAAGTCGTTGACATATTCCGAACCCAAAAAGCTCTGGAGGGTATCGTAAATGTCTTGAATGTCGATATTTAGGGCTTTAGCGCGATCGCGGTTCACATCTACCAACATCTGCGGTGTGTTTGCCGTGAAAGTGGTGAACACGGCTTGCAGGTTGGGGTTCTGGTTCGCCGCTCCAATCATCTGGAACGTATTGCCCAGCAGTTCACCCAGGGATAAAACACCCCGGCGGTCCTGCACCTCCATTTGGAATCCCCCAAAGTTCCCCAAACCCTGAATAGACGGGGGGTTGAGTGAAAAGATCCGGGCCTCTGACATGCCAAAGAATCGCATTTGCACCCGTTGGATAATAGAGGCCACACCGCTGTCTTTAGCGGTTCGTTCTTCCCATGGCTTCAATAGAGAGAACATAATGCCCTGGTTGGGAGCGACCCCGGCAAAACTAAATCCTGTAATAGCGAAGTTGGATAGGATTTCTGGCTGTTCCAGAATGATTTCTGATGCCTCATCCAGAATCTTCTTCGTATGGGTGAGGGAAACTCCTTCTGGAGCCTGTACCAACGTAATAAAGTAACCCTGATCCTCCTCGGGTAGGAAGGAGGAGGGAACGATACGGTAGACCCATGCAGTCAGTGCCAGGGCCGCAACGAAACAGGCCAGCACAACATATTTCAACTGGGTCAGCAGCGATAGAGAGCGGCGGTAGCGGTTGCGTACGGCGTCAAACCCGGCATTAAACCAGTCAAAAAATCGCCCCAGGAGGCCATGGTGCCCCCCTTCCCGCTGCCGTAAAAGCAGGGCCGCAAGGGCGGGGGAAAGGGTTAGCGCATTGAAGGTTGAAATGACGATGGAAAAGGCAATTGTCAACGCAAACTGTTGGTAAATTGCCCCTGTGGTTCCGGGAAACAGTGCCACAGGCACGAACACCGCAATCAGAGCCAGAGATGTTGCCACTACCGCCCCGGAAAGCTCTTGCATCGCTTCGACAGCGGCCCGGAAAGGATGCATGCCCCGGTCTTGCACTTTGGCGGCGATCGCCTCCACCACCACAATGGCATCATCCACCACAACCCCAGTGGCCAGGGTCAGACCAAACAGGGTCAGGGTATTGATCGAGAAATCAAATAGCTTGGTGAAGATAAACGTGCCAAACAAGGATACGGGAATGGCCGCTCCTGGCACCACGATGGAACGCCAATCTTGCAGGAACAGGTACAACACCAGTACCACCAGGACGACCGATTCAACCAGGGTTCTAATTACGTCTTCCAGCGATCGCTCCACAAAGGTTGTGGAGTCGAAGGCGACTGCATAGTTTAACCCAGGGGGGAAAGACTCCTTCAGACGCTCGAGTTCTGCTCTCACGGCTTCAGCTGTTTCTAGCGCATTGGTTCCCGAACGCTGGGTAATTCCCAAACCCACAGCTTCCTGGTTGTTATAGGCGAGGAACGTGCCATAGTTTTCAGCACCTAGCTCCACCCGGCCGACATCCCTGAGTCGAGTTAACGTCCCTCCAGCATTAGATACGACAAGGTTTTCAAACTCCTCCACGCTCTGGAGGCGGCTGTCGGCCCGCAGGCTAAGCTGGTATTCCTGATCCGGATTGGCGGGTTGTTGGCCTAACTGACCTGCCCCGACCTGAATATTCTGTTCGCGAATGGCACCCGATACGTCCTGTACCGTCAATCCTCGGCTTGCCAAACGGTTGGGGTCAAGCCAGACCCGCATGGCAAATTTCCGTTCTCCAAAAATTTCAATAGAGCCAACCCCGGTAATGCGCCGCAGCGAGTTCACCATATAAAGGTCGGCGTAGTTACTCATGAATAGGCTGTCATACTCGCCATTCTCAGAGTAAATGGCGATCGCCATCAAAAAGTTACTGGACTGCTGTGATACCGTCACCCCCGTCTGGGTCACCAACCCCGGCAAACGCGGTTCTACCCGAGACACCCGGTTTTGTACGTTGACCGCTGCCAAATCGGGGTCTTGCCCTGCCTCAAAGGTTACTGTCACCTGGCTGGTACCATCACTCCCACTGCTGGAGCTGATGTAGCGCATCCCCTGTACCCCGTTGACCTCCTGCTCAACCAGGTTGGTAACGGCGCTCTCAACGGTTTCGGCGTCAGCTCCGGCATAGTTGGAGGTCACCACCACCTGCGTGGGGCTGATGTCAGGAAACTGGGCAATAGGCAGAGTGGGAATTGCCAGAATACCCGCAACGACGATAATGAGCGAACAGACCGTCGCAAAGACCGGACGTTCAATGAAAAACCTCGAAAACATGGTGTAGCCTACCCCAGAAAACTACTTGCACACGGGAGGGCGATCGCTCAGCACTGAACGCTGAGCGAACTGCACTATCTCGTTGTCTGTCTTGACCTCCAGCCCCTGGTTGAAAAGCCCTGAGAAGGGTTATTTCTCATGCACCTTGTGCAGAAAAAACAATTCAAACCATCTTCAGGCTCTAGGGTTGCCCCATAGCCTGTTCCAGCATGATGGGTGCACCGTCTTGCAGGTTAAGCACCCCAGAAACGACCACCTGTTCCCCAGATTTCACCCCGGAAATCACCTGATAAGAATTACCCTGAATCTCACCCAGGTTCACCTGCCGTTGACGGGCAACTTGTTGAGGTTTCCCGTCTTCAGTTGTCCCTTCTCCTTTCTCGGCAACGAACACAAAGGTCTGTCCTGCAATTCGCGTAACGGCTATCGTTGGGATGAGAACCCCAGGCTTGCTGCTCCAGATCAGTCGCGTCCGTACAAATTGTCCATCTTTTAAGGAACCATCGTTGCGGAAGCTGGCTTTTGCCAGTACTGACTGCTGTCCAGAATTCACCTCGGGAGAGATAAAGCTAATCTGTCCGCGGGAAACAGACTTTCCGCTCGCATCCAACAACTCCACAGGTAGCCCTACCCGCAACTCAGGAGCTCGTTCGATGGGAACCGATAGATTTAAATCCAAAGTGCTGTTTTGGATGATGTTCGTGAAGGTGTCACTCGAACTAACCAGGTCGCCTACTTTAAAGGGAATGTCGCCCACAATGCCACCAATAGGGGCGGTGAGGCGGCGATCGCTCACATCCTCCTGGGCAACTTCCTGGTCAGCCCGAGCCCGACCGAGTTGGGCTTGAGTTTCAGCCAGCGCGGCTTGAGCTGCCCCTAAATTTTCTTCCGCAACCCGCAGCGAGGCTAGGGCTGTTGTCCGTTCATTGGCTGCACGGTCAAGTTCTTGTTGAGATAGAGCCCCTTCCGCTGTGAGGGTGCGGGTACGCTCGTATTCTCGGTTCTGCAATTCCACATCCGCTGCTGCCCGAGCACGTTCTGCATCCGCTGCACGGACACGGGCCTGGTTCGTGGTGACCGCAGCAGATGAAGCGGCCACATCAGCGGCGGCACCGCTGGCTTGGGCACGGGTTTGGTCAGCACGCAGTTGTGCTATGACGGTCCCGGCCTCAACTCGCTGCCCTGGAGTGACAAAAACCTCAACAACTCGAGCGCTTACTTCTGGGCGGAGGGCAACCTTTTCCTGGGCCTCTAATGCCCCCACAAATTCTGAAAACTCCTGGACCGTGTCGGCAGAAACTTGTTCCAGTTGTACCGGGGTAGGAGGTTGCCCTTGGCCCATGGCTGGGCCACCTCCCCGACAGGAACTCACCATCAAGGAGAGGGCTAAGGCTACACCGATTGATGAATGACGGCGAATGAACCGAAGACTAAGCATGGGATTGGGGTAGTCAGCGAGGGAAAGGGCCAGATCGGATGCTTCAAGCAGTGGTGTTTCTTAAGAACGATAAACCAATGTCGATTCATTCCCCTGGAGGTTAAGAAATTCTAGTAAAAGGAAGTAGAACCATTGGTTCCATCCACACCAGACTGTCATGAAGGATTTTAGAAAAGGAGCATAGCAGTCTATCTCGCAAGGCACATCACCCACATGGGCTAGCCAATTTTTCTAGCAATAATTGATGTTGCTGGGGTGAGGCTAGAGTATTTGCGGTGATAAAGCTGCTGGCTGCTACAGCAGGCAACCCAATGCCGGGGAAGGTAGAGTCTCCGCAACACCAAAGCCCTGGAATCGGAGTGCGAGCGCCAGGAAACATTCCCCTGCCAGCAGGAATCGCAGGGCCATAGGAGCCTCGATGACGGCGAAGATAACGAGCATGGGTTAAGGGGGTGCCTGTTAGTGTCACGTCACAGCGCGATCGCACTCCCGGAATGACTTGTTCTAAGGCTTGCCACATAACCGCTGACCGAGCTTCTTTCTGCTGCATGTACGCATCGCTGTGCCGATCCAATCCTTCCCAGAGTTCGAAGGGCTCATTGCCCGGTGTGTAGGCATGAATGACGTGTTTACCTGGGGGAGCCAGAGACGGATCAAGAACAGAGGGAATAGATATCAGCACAACGTTTTGCGGCGCATCAATACCCTGTGCCCAATCGCCTACCCAAATAAAATGGCAGGGCAAATCCGCCGGAAGCCCTGTCGCGTCAATGCCTAGATGCAAGTGCATGAAGCTGGCACAGGGAGGAATGGCCTGTCGCTGTTTGAGAAACCGCTGCGGTAGCTGATCTGCTGGTAGTAGCTTGAGGGTATCCCATACAGATGCATTGGAGATAATGGCACGACGCGCATGAATTCGCTGGCCATTTCGAAGCTGAACGGCGATCGCCCGCCCCTCTTTCAGGACCACCTGCTCCACATGGGCATTCAACCGTAGCTGGCCCCCATGTTTCTCCAGCCCACGCACCAGGGCTGCTACTAATCCTGCACTCCCACCAACGGGATAATCCAACTGCACCTCAGGACGGTACCAGTCCGCAAACATAAAAGCGACTTCAGCGGCACTGGTGCTATGAGCGGGCAAACCTGAGAGCAGAAAACACAGCATATCTAACCAGTTGCGGATAAAGGGGTCCTGAACAACTTTGTCCATTAACGGACCAAAAGCCCCTGTGATCCGAGCCACGTTAGGCAAGTGGGAAAGCAGAGTTGGAATGTAACGGTGGAGAATTTGTGGAGCTCTCCAGTCTAAGCGGAAGGCGGCAGTGGGAAGGGCGATCGCTGCGTCTTTGAGGGGCTCCATAAACCGTTGAAGTTGCCGCCATTCTTGTACCGCAGCTTCTCCTCGCAGGGCATGCAGCACTTCACAGAATTGCTCTGCCCCCACAGATGTATCAAAGCGGCCTTCAGGTAAGAGGCACCCCCAGGTGTCATAGGTTAAACAAGGAACTGTTTCATCGAGCGCATCGAGAACCTGTCTGAGAGGATTGGCGGATGGATAGGACAAGCCAGAATACAGGGATGGACCAGAATCAAACCGAAAGCCCTGTCGCTCGAAGCCATGGGCTGCACCACCGGGGATGCTATGACTTTCGCAAACGACTACTTCAAAGCCGTACTGCGCTAATAACGCACTACAGCAAAGCCCTCCAATTCCGCTACCAATAACCACAATATCTACATCCGCTTCAACCATAAGCTGATACGAGGTCCTGTAAAAATCCTTACCAAAGTGCATTCAGAGCGGGTTGGAACGTTGTCCCTCTAGGGTGAGGCTCCCATGAATCAACCCTTTCAGAACCTTTTCATCATTCTCTTTAGTATTGTGCTGGTACTGAGCATCAAGCACAACATCTATTAATGAATGCTGGAATTAACTTAGGATCTTCTACAGAAGAAAACAGGGTTTTATGAAATTCACAGTCCTTAGTTGGGGGCGCATTTCTGATGGCTGCACGTTACATAGCCATCAAGAAACATAATCATGAACCACGAAGATGAATCATATATGCTCGCAAAATACACTTTTAGAAGTGTGCAATTTGTTAGAGGCATCCTATCTTTTGATAGACGGTCTGGAGATAGAGGGCAAAACGGAAGACTTCCCATAGACTGCTTTAATACACGAGCTTGAGACTATCTGGGGGATGGGTTAATGTTTCATACGTTGGAGGCCGCTGTAAGACCGTTAATGCTAAATAGCCGAGTTCTGGATGTCGCCTATGAACACTACTTAAAGGCGTCTCAGTCCAGCTCGCCCACCATTAACCTGAGAGCGATCGCAAAAGAAACGGGTGAAAGTTTGTTGACTTGCCGAAACGCAATTGTAGAAGCAAATAGTCTGGGTCGGTTCCCTAATTGCACATTAGAAAGTTAATGTGTGTATCCAATGTCATGAATGGCTGAAGAAACCAAAATAGTCATCAAGTACGTTTGGAAAAATCATTCAAAATATGAGCTTTATGAGATGAGCATTTTGCCCGACCAAAACACGGTCCGGCAAAATGCTCATACACAAAGCTGAGTTTGTGAGAAATCAAACAAAATTGGTATTGCAAAGCTGGGTCTGTTATGCAGATTGAACAGAATCTGTCAGGTAACCAGCGGCGATCGCTTCTGCAATCTGTGTTTCTACAAAACCCCATAGAGCAGGGGCTCCGATTTTTACCGCTTGCAGACGTTGTAAGACCCGCTCACGTGATACTCCGTACTTGCGCCAGGTACCACCCTGGGTCTGGAGGTTATGAAGAAATGGTTGGAAACAGTCCATCGCTCGGGCAAATTGGGCTTCTGGGGTTTCACCGGCCTCAAACTCATCCCACAAGGCCCGAAAAGTGACAGCCAGATCGGTAGGCAGCAAACCAAAAATTCGTTGAGCTGCTTGTAATTCACGTTCTACCTTACTCTGGTTGCTCTGCTCGTCAAAGCAGAAAGTATCGCCAGCATCAATTTCGACCACATCATGCAACAGCAAAAGTTGAACAGCATGGTTAGTATTGATGGGTTTATGGGCATACTCTGAGAGGGCGATCGCCATCACTGCCAAGTGCCAGGAGTGCTCAGCACTATTCTCTCGACGCGAGTTATCTGTCAGGGACGTTTGTCGCAAGATTTGTTTGAGGCGATCGAGTTCCAGGATAAATTGCAGCTGTGCAATGAGTCGAGGATCGAAATCAGTGGAATTGGGTAATATCATCTGCGGAATTCTACGGAGTATGCCTGGTCATTTAAATGACATGGTCTAAAGCCTGCAAAACTTTGCCAGCTGATTTCTCAGGAAAATTGCAAAGTTTTGAATTAGATTTTCCCCTTCTTTAAAAAGAAAATTAGGTGTTTTGTCCCATGGTGATACGGTTTAGCCTATGTCAGTTTAATATTTGATTGAACAGTCGTACATGGTTGTTCAATGTGCGTCCCAGTTCCTTGGGAGCTACCCCTGTAAAGTTGTGAAGCACGGTGTACCAGACATGAGTTCCTCTTTTACGATCGTGAAGCCAGTCGGTGTCCTCGATGCTACCCAGACTGCTCAGCTCAGAAGCCAAATTGATGATGCTATGCAGTCAGGCGCATCCACGGTGCTAGTCGATTTCGAACAGGTGAGTTTTATGGACAGCTCAGGGTTGGGTGCATTAGTTGGAGCGTTTAAATCCCTACGTGCTCGGGGTGGAAAACTCTACGTTTGTTCTATTAACGAACAAATTCGAATTTTATTTGAGCTGACCAGTATGGATCGCGTGTTCGATATCTTTTCTAGCCAGGAAGAATTCAGTCGCAAAGCTTTTTCTGGCACCTCTGCATGAGGCGATAGACGGACGTAAAAGCATCCTTTACTCTCCATAGATTGCAGTCAATGGCCATCTGGATCATAGATGGCTTTTTTACGGCTCAATTCTTCAAGAAATCAGCAATTCTCATTTTGGAATCCAACCCGAAAATAGCCCGCCGAAGACGGGCTATTTTCGGGCTTCAAAGCTGAGAATTACTGTCAAGAAATAGCCGTACACCATCGGGTAATACTTTCGCCATTTTTCTCAAGCGTTTGAGAAAAATGGCAAGTATGTTGAGCGGGTTAAGACAGTTCTGAACCTTCAGTGCTGCGTATCTCACACCTATCAACAGCTGTGGAGGAAAGGCCATAATGTGTCCCTTCCTCTACACTAGACCTCCTGTGTGAATCGTTGCGCGACTCCGCCGCGCAACGATTCACGCTCCAAAAAACGATTCATACAGGAGGTCTACTTAATGGATGGTCTAGAAGACGATCGGAATCGAGTGCCACGCTGAGAAAGCAGCAAAACCGGGCTTGCTGATGATACTGTGTGCTTCTATGCCAGATCTAAATATTGTTCATCCATCAAGAATACGCCTCGGTTAAAGCGAATTCCCCAGTAACCTCCAGGGCGGCGGTCTAGGATAACTCCTTCTTCCCCTAGAGTAATGACGTTGGGAGGCCGCAACATAGGCATGGGGTCAGCGGTTTTGACATAAGGAGGTAGCATAGCGATGCGGACGCGATCGCCTACCTTAAAGGATTTTGCTGGCTCGGACATAGTTTCTTCCTTGGCTTCCGCCATCACTTTGTTGTATGGCGGGTAAAAGTTCCCACACATTAATTATCGGCTTGAAAGTCGGTGTATTGTCCCCCCAGATTTTCCACAATGGCTTGCGTATTTGAGACGACCATGCCCACATAGGTGTCGCCCGCGCTGCCGGGTGCCCCAATGGAATCGGAATAGAGATGGGTATCAGCGAGTTTCACACCTGCTTCTTCTGCCACAGTTGTGATGAGGCGAGGATTAATGGTGGTCTCGGCAAAGATAGCAGGAACCCCTTGAGAGCGAATGGACTCTGCTAATTTTTGCACTGTCTGAGCACTGGGCTGCTCCTCAGTACTAATACCAATTAGCGTGCCTGTCACCTTCAAGCCATAGGCATTGGCATAGTACTGAAAGGCATCGTGAGTGGTAATCAGCTGTCGGTGTTCAGAGGGAACTGTGGAAATCTGCACGTTCACCCACTGGTCAAGTTTTTCCAGCTCTGCAATAAAGGCCTCGGCGTTAGTGGTGAATTCTGCCTCATCCTGCGGGGAGAGTTGAATCAACTCATCACGAATTGATTTCACCATTTTGATAACGTTCTGAACATCTCCCCAGACATGGGGATCTGGTACTGTGCGTCCTTCATAATTTAGGTCAAGGGGCTGTACCACTTCCCCAACAGCTACCTTACGGGCATTCACGCCCGCTGCATTCATCATCTTGATAAGACCAGGTTCGAGATTGTAGCCGTTGTAAAGGATTAAGTCTGCTTTTTCAAAGGCAATGCTATCTGCAGGTACGGGCTCGTAAACGTGGGGATCGGCTCCCGGTTGCAAAAGGCCGGTCAGCTCAATCTCATCCCCTCCGATACGAGCAGTCCAATCGGCAATCATGGTGCTGGTGGCGACAACATCCGGCCGATCATCTGAATTGTCTCCCGCCGAAGGGGAGGACTGATCACAGCCTCCCAGGGAGAAGGCGATCGTCCCCAGACCAATCAGTAAGGCTTGTCTAAGCCACGATGGGTAAGTCCGCACTCGCATAGTTGTTACCTTATTTCATAATCCTTTCATATTTTTAGAGTACAATGGCTTTCATAATCGTTTCATAATTGTTGTTTGGTTTGGCTGTATACAGGCGGGATTCAGCGTTTGAATCGTAGCGCCGGGGTCGGAATTGAGAATCACTACTGGGATAGAGACACAGGGAGAAGTCAGGATATGGAAGGGTATGGGGCGATCGCCATCGATCATTTAAGCGTGAACTATCGCAGCCTCCAGGCATTGCGAAATATCAACGTGACCTTGCAACCTGGGCAACTCGTGGGGATCTTTGGCCCGAATGGTGCGGGTAAAAGCACGCTGGTAAAAGCTATGCTGGGCCTGATTCCAGTAGTGACAGGACAGGTGCAGTGGGGAAGCCGCCCCCTGGGCCAACAGTTGGATCGTACGGCCTATGTGCCTCAGCGCTCACAAATTGATTGGACATTCCCGGCAACAGTGTGGGATGTCGTGATGATGGGCCGTGTTCGGCAAACGGGCTGGTTTAATCGCTTTTCGACGCCCAGTCGCCGCCTCGCCGCTGAAGCTCTGGAACGAGTGGGGATGAGTGAGTTTAGCGATCGCCGTATTGGTGCCCTTTCCGGTGGGCAACAGCAGCGGGTTTTCCTGGCTCGGGCATTGGCTCAACAGGCAGATGCTTTCTTCTTTGATGAACCGTTTGTCGGGGTTGATCAAAAAACTGAAGAGGTGCTGTTCCGTATTTTTCAAGAATTGGCAGAAGACGGCAAGATTGTGATGGTTGTGAACCATGATTTGGGTGAATCGATTACTCACTTCAACCATCTGCTGCTGCTAAACCGAGAACTGATTGCCGCAGGCCCCCGTGATCGTGTGCTCACTCGTGACAACATGACTCGTGCCTATGGTGGCCATGTCCAGTTCTTTAGTAATGCAGCGTAGATACCATGATGGAATGGCTTCTCGATCCGTTGCAGTATGCATTCATGCAGCGATCGCTTATTGTTGCGCTTCTGGTTGGCGTGATCTGTTCTGTTGTAGGTAGCTATTTGATGGTGCAGCGATTGGCACTATTGGGAGATGCCATCAGCCATTCGCTGTTGCCAGGTTTGGCGATCGCCTTTCTCTTGGGTGTAAATATTTTTATTGGTGCGTTCATTGCTGGTGTGATCAGTACGGTGATCATTGCGTGGATTCATCGGCGATCGCCTATTAAAGAAGATGCGGCAATGGGCATTGTATTTTCAGCATTTTTTGCATTTGGAATTGTATTAATTACTGTTATTCAAAAAGATAATAAAATTGATCTCAACCATTTTCTCTTTGGCAATATTCTAGGTGTCACTTTAGGTGAAGTGCGTGATACCGCTATCATTGCCGCTTTGGTATTGCTGAGCGTGTTTTTGCTCTACAAGGAACTGCTGTTTTATAGCTTTGATCCGCAAGGAGCACAAGCCAGCGGGTTGCCCATCGGTCTGCTCAATTCAGGTCTGATGATTTTAATCGCACTGACCGTTGTTGCCAGCATGAAAGTGGTTGGGGTCATTCTGGTGCTGGCTCTGCTCATTACTCCCGGTGCGACGGCCTACCTTCTGGTACCTCGGCTGCATCAGGTCATGCTTCTGGGAGCGGCGATCGGCGTTTTCTCCAGTATTAGCGGCATGTACCTGAGCTATTACTTTAATTTGCCTTCTGGCCCTGCGATTGTGCTGGTGGCCTCGGCTTTGTTTGCCCTGGCGTTTCTGTTCAGCCCTAGTTATGGTGTGTTGACCCAGCCTCGTACCAGTGCAGAAAATCCTCAATTTTTGCAGGATGTCAAGCGGTTAATGAGGCGCAGTTGACGCAACAAGGCAACCGTCCTATCCTCTACTTCTCGACCCAGCAATGAGCTTCAAAGCTGAGAGTTCGCGCCCGACGGGCGCGAACTCTCAGTTTTGAAGCCTGAAAATAACCCGCCGAAGGTGGGCTATTTTCAGGCTTCAATTCAAAATGAGAATAGCTGGCCTCTACTCCTCCGCCTTCCCTCTTTTCCCTTCTATCTCTTACAATCGGAATTTAGAGTCTACGAAACAACTGCCTCATGGTCATGATTGATACGACGGATTTGAAGCGGAGTGCTGAAGTGTTGTCGCAGCGCCTGGGTACCACCCAGGACTATCTTTGACATCCCGGCACTACAGGCTCGCATTGAAGATTTAGAGCAGGTAGCCTCTCAGCCTGAATTTTGGGACGACCAGGCCAATGCTCAGAAAACCCTGCAAGAATTAAATGATCTCAAGTCCAATCTGCAAAACTTTGAGTCCTGGACGTCGCGGTTGGAAGATACAAAGGCCATCCTGGAGCTGTTGGAGTTAGAAGCCGATGAGGCACTGCTCCAGGAGGCCCAAGATAACCTTACCCATTTGAGCCGCTCTCTCGATCAGTGGGAGTTGCAAAAATTACTTTCAGGCCCCTACGACGAACGGGGTGCTGTGCTTTCAATCAACGCTGGAGCCGGCGGTACAGACGCGCAAGACTGGGCTGAAAGCCTGTTACGAATGTATACCCGTTGGGCCGAAAGCCACGGATATAAGGTTCACCTCTCTGAAATTTCGGAGGGGGATGAGGCAGGACTGAAGTCAGCCACTCTGGAGGTGGATGGGCGTTATGCTTACGGCTACCTCAAGGTAGAGAAGGGAACTCATCGCCTTGTGCGGATTTCGCCATTTAATGCCAATGGCAAGCGACAGACTAGCTTTGCTGGCGTAGAAGTGATGCCAATTCTGGATCAATCCATTGAGTTGGAAATTCCCGATAAGGATTTGGAGATCACGACTACTCGTTCGGGTGGCAAGGGCGGTCAGAACGTGAACAAGGTGGAGACCGCAGTACTTGTTCGTCACCTTCCTACGGGCTTGATGGTGCGTTGTACTGAGGAGCGATCGCAACTCCAAAACAAAGAAAAAGCCCTGGCTCGCCTCAAGGCGAAGCTGCTAATAATCGCTCAAGAGCAGCAAGCCAAAGCGATCGCTGACATCCGGGGAGACATTGTAGAAGCCGCCTGGGGTAACCAGATTCGCAACTACGTGTTCCATCCCTATCAGTTGGTTAAAGATCTCCGTAGTGGAGTGGAGACGACGGACATCAGCGGCGTTATGAATGGCGATCTGGATCCCTTCATCGAAGCCTGTCTGCGGCAAGATAACCAGATGGTTGAGGCCACAGCGGTTTAATCAAGGAGGCGGGATGCGCCCGCCTCCTTGATTCATCACGTTCAGGTTCCTGAAGATCGAGTCCTTCTCAAGCGGCAATTCGTCTGAGCAGAGTTCTCTTCTGGGATGGGCCTCTTAACGGCCTTCTTGCGTTGACAAAATGCGGTCTTACAAGAGCTAGAAAAGCAAAGTGTATAGTTCGGCTTCTTGAGGTCTCACAGGGGCGTTAAGAATCCTTCATAATAGAATTAATAGGATTTAGGTTTGATTGAAAGCGGCATCCAGTACAAATTAGGCTTAAGTGCAGAATTGAGTAGGCTGCCCTTCCTTCAAGAATGATGAGCGAAGCCGAGGGGTTTTACATCTTTAGGGACTCACCGGATGGCGATCGCCCCCGGCATAATTGAGAGAGAAGAGCCCCAGAGGGGCGACTGTTAGTGCTGTTAGCGGGAAGCAGAATCACCATTGAGCCAAGGTTATTCCATTCAAACTGAAACGTTAGATCTATTAGAGTGGTCGCGGCTATGCCAGCACGTGGCGACGTTTGCTGCGACAAAATTGGGGGCGATCGCCCTCCGCAACCTTCGCATTCCTGAAACTCTAGCTGAGAGTCAGAATTTATTAGAGCAGACGAAAGAAGCGTATCTGCTGGAGAATCGCCTGCCTGGCGGCCTCAAATTTGACGGTATTGAAGATATTGGTGAAGCGCTGGAACGAGCACGTTTGCAGGGTGTGCTGAGCGGGGCTGAGTTGCTGGCGATCGCCACTACTCTGGCGGGTACCCGCGCCCTTCGCCGTGTTTTGGATGACCAGGAAAATATTCCCGCGCTGCAAGCGCTGCTGGAAGATCTGCGGACCTATCCCGAGCTGGAACAGGAAATTTATCGTTGCATCGATGATCGGGGTAAGGTAACCGACCGAGCCAGTCCTAAACTGGGCGGTATACGGGAGCAGTTGCGGCAACAGCGCGATCGCATCTATGACAAGCTGCAAAATATTCTGCAACGGCATCACAATGCTGTGCAGGATACGCTGATTACCCAGCGGGGCGATCGCTTCGTGTTACCGGTCAAATCCACCCATAAGGATGTGATTCCTGGTATTGTCCACGATGTTTCGACCAGTGGAGCCACGTTGTATGTGGAGCCACAGTCGATTGTCAGTTGGGGAAACCATCTGCGGCAATTGCTGCGCCAGGAGCAGGTAGAGGAAGAGGCTGTACGCCGGGTGCTAACGGAGCAGGTGGCGGAGGTCGTGGATGATTTGGAGGTGTTGTTGGCGATCGCCACGACTCTGGATTTAGCGACGGCCCGCGCCCGCTACTCCCTCTGGTTAGGTGCGAACCCGCCCCGCTTTGTCGAGTTTGGAGCCGTACAGCCGAATCCATCTGGTGAGTCTGTTCAAAACGCAGCAGAATCTGTTGTGCTGCGACAACTGCGCCATCCTCTGCTGATCTGGCAACATCAGCACGAGCACGGCACAGCGGTAGTTCCCATTGACCTGACCATTCGCCCAACGATCCGGGTTGTCGCCATTACTGGCCCCAATACCGGGGGGAAAACCGTTACCCTTAAAACCTTTGGGTTAGCCGCATTAATGGCGAAAGTGGGGCTGTTCATTCCTGCCCGTGAGCCCGTGGAGATTCCCTGGTTCTCCCACATCCTGGCGGATATTGGTGATGAACAATCGTTGCAACAAAGCCTTTCCACCTTCTCCGGCCACATCCGCCGCATTTGTCGTATTCTCAACGACATCCAACCTTCTGACCCTTCAACCTCCCAACCCCTCACACCCCTGGTTCTACTCGACGAAGTTGGTGCGGGTACGGACCCTACGGAAGGGAGTGCACTGGCGATCGCCCTTCTCCGCCATCTCGCGAACCATGCCAGTCTCACCATCGCCACGACCCACTACGGCGAACTCAAAGCCCTGAAATACCAGGATGAGCGGTTTGAGAATGCCTCAGTAGAATTTGACGATGTTTCTCTATCGCCTACCTACCGCTTGTTGTGGGGTATTCCGGGGCGCTCAAATGCGTTGGCTATCGCAGGCCGTCTAGGGCTCAGCAATGACATTATTTCGGCGGCTCAGGAAGAGGCAGGGGTAGAAGCGGCTCAAGACGTAAACCAGGTCATTGCTGGATTGGAACAGCAACGCCGCCAGCAGGAAGAGAAAAATCAGGCTGCGGCTGACCTGATGAAGCAAACTGAGCGCCTTTACGCAGAGGTGTCGCGTAAAGCGGAAACCCTGAAACTTCGGGAAGAGGAACTGAAGCAACAGCAGGAAGCGGCGGTGCAGGAGGCGATCGCTCAGGCGCGTCGGGAGATTGCCCGAGTGATTCGCGATTTGCAGCGTGGCCCTGCGACGGCCCAGGACGCTCAGCAGGCGACCGATGCTATCAGTGGTGTGGCCGAGCGGCGTCTGCCCTCACGTCAGAAACCGGCTAAGCCAAAACCGGGTTTTCGGCCCAAAGAGGGCGATCGCGTTCGCATTCCTCGCCTGGGCCAAACGGCTGAGGTGCTGTCGAACCCTGATGCTGACGGCAATCTGACGGTACGCTTTGGCATCATGAAAATGAATGTTTCCCTGGCAGACATCGAATCGCTTCAGGGAGAAAAGCCAGAGGTGCCGGCCAAGAAACCTGTGGAACCGAAACCCGCCGAGGTGCGAGCCAAAGCTAGAAAGGAAGCGGAAGAAGCAGAGACTGAAACCCGTGCCCAAGCCCCTGCTGTGCGTACTTCGCGCAATACACTGGACTTGCGGGGAAGCCGGGTGGCAGATGCGGAAGTGGAACTGGAGCGGGCGATCGCCAGTGCCCAACCTGGCCCCTTATGGATTATTCATGGTCATGGCACTGGTAAACTCCGTCAAGGGGTTCATGAGTTTCTCAAACAGCATCCTCAAATTGCTCGCTTTGAACCCGCTGCCCAGGCTGATGGTGGTAGTGGTGTTACCGTCGCTTATGTAGAATGAGCCATGACAGCGCTTCTCAAGCGCTTAAATATCTGGTTGTTTTTGTGGGAGCTGCGCTCCCCACGGCTCTCACAAAAACAATTGTGGCTGATTCAAGCGCAAAGCGCATTGATGAGGAGAGGTCAGGTGCTTTGCACCTGACCTCTCCTCATTAATACTTAAAGATGACGGGGTAGTTTGACGATGAATGTTGTTCCAGTGCCCACTTCACTTTGTATATGAATGGTGCCATTACACAGCTCTAAGCATTTTTGCACTACGGCTAATCCCAATCCGCTACCTGTCACACTTTCAACATTCTGCCCTCGGTAGAACGGATCAAAAACTTTATCGATATCCTCCCTTAAAATGCCAATGCCCTGATCCTGAATCATAAAACTAACTTCATTCTCTTCACATTGAAGAGTTAGATGAATAGGGCTCTCGGGAGAAGAATATTTAATAGCATTGAGTAACAGATTGTTCAGAATGGAATACAGCAGTTTTTCATCAAAAAAAGTACGGTTACAGTCGCCTTTACAGGTAAATTGAAATTGATGAAACTTTGTGTCTGCAATCTGAATGGAGTCTAATAGATTTAAACAAAATGCTTCAATATCTAGTGGCTCAGGTTTATGGTCGAGTTTGCCTGCTTCTGCTCGGGTAAGGGTGAGAATATCTGTTAGCAGATGATTCATTAATTTGGCAGAGGACTGAATCCGGCCCAGGTTTTTCAAATACTGCGATTCAATTTGAGTTTCTAGAATCTCTTCGAGCAATTGGGACGAGGCTAAAATTACACTCAAAGGGGTACGAAATTCATGGGAAATCATTGAAAATAAACGTAGCTTTAAATCGCTGAGTTCGCGCTCTTGTATGAGAGCCTGTTCCAGCAATTGAAGCTTCTTCTTCCGCTGCTGTTCCCAATAAAAGATATAAATAAGACCCAAAATAATGACACAGCCGAGCAGCGTTCCCCATCGTTCAATCCAAGCTCGGGCCTGAATATTGGTTCGAGTTATAGCTAGGGATTGCTGTAATTGTTGATTCTCCTCATCCTTAATATCAGTCAATGTTGCCTGGATTCTTTCTCGGAGTAAAACGCTACGGTCTGTAATTTGTTTTTGTGCTTGCATGGCGCTGGGGGAGCGATCGCGCTGATATAAACTAATCGACTCCTCCAGCAAACTTAAACGCTGGGACACCAGGCCATTAAGAACATTCAATCGCGATTGTTGGGTGACATCCTTTTCTATTTGATTTTGCAGCTGGTCTAATTCGGAGCGCATGATAATGACGGCACCACGATAGCGCCCTAAATCTTCATTTCTACCCGAGAAAATGTAACCTCGTCGGCCAGATTCGGCTATCGACATCGCCGCAAAAAAATCTGTCAGATTGCCTAAGATCTCATAAGTATGTTGGATTTGATTTGCGTTGGTTAGTAATTCAGATGTATTTTTAGAGGAAATCTGATTGATCAACCCTAATAAAAGAATAATGACACCAATGCTCAGGGCGAATGTTTTTTCTTCCAGAGCCCACTTCATGTCGTCGACCTCTCCGTGAAAGATGCATCTGGGTTTTTCGAGGGATATCTGTTCTCGTAAAACTCAAATGCAACCCCCATTAACGGTTCAATCCTGACACATTTAGGAGTTTTGTTCTTCTAATTTATGCGTATTTTAATTGTTGAGGATGATATTCAATTATCGGAAGTTTTAACGGAGGCGCTTACCCGTCGTCAGTATGTGGTTGATGTAGCGAAAGATGGGATCACGGCTTGGAGCTTAATCGAGGCGGTTACGTACGATCTAATTGTGCTGGACGTCACCCTGCCCAAGATGAATGGGATTCAATTATGCCAGCGCTTACGATCAGCGGAGGGCTCCCCTGGTAAGAACTTTCGCAGCACAGTTCCCGTTTTGATGCTGACCGCTCGGGATACGGTAGCTGACAAAATTATCGGTTTAGATGCTGGAGCGGATGACTATGTCACCAAACCCTTTGATTTAGAAGAACTAATGGCACGGGTTCGGGCCATGCTGCGCCGGGGTAACTCGAACAGTGAAATTTATATTGGGCGGGGTGATCTGCAACTGAATCCCAGTACCCACGAAGCTTTTTACAATCACCAACCTCTGGCACTGACTCCGAAGGAGTTTGCCCTACTAGAACTGCTTGTAACCAGTGGACGACGAATTCTAAGTCGTTCAGGCATTATCGATCACCTCTGGTCAGCGGAGGGATCGCCTACGGAAGAAACTGTCACATCGCATATTCGAGGGTTGCGTCACAAGTTACGAGCTTTAGGTGCGCCGGATGATTTTATCGAAACTGTGCATGGCTTGGGCTACCGGCTGAAATAGCCTAACGGCAATTCGGCTGAAACAGTCTGCACAATTTCTGCATTTTTTCTGCACTATGGTTGCATAACGCTGCGCTATCCTCCACAGAATATCTTTATAACTAGTGTTTACAAGGTTGATTTCTTTCGATTTTTTCTAAAGATATTTCTTAGCGAGTCACTAAACGCATCGTAAACGCGAACATGGCTACTAAAGAGTTCTACAACGGTTGGCTGATTCAGATTTCACGGGAACAGCTCGGCTATTCCTATCAGTGTTCGGCACCCGAACAGCAGACGATGAGGGCTGACATGTGCCGATATGCCACTGTTGATGCAGCGCTTCATGCTGCGAAGTTGCGGGCAGATCTGGAAGGGGTTCGATTATCGTTAACAACGTTTCTGCACGGAAAACTACAGCTTCTACTTCTTTGCCCTGAAGAACGAAGTTTGCTAGAAGATTCTATTGCTCAGTTTATTGACCTGACTCAGCACCAGTGTAATTTGTGATTTTGCTACCATGTTAGCCATAGGGCTCGTTTAACAATTGGTAGCGAATTTCTTTGAGTTGTTGTCTAAGTAGAGCTTGGAATTAGATGTCTTCCCCTACGCTTCGAATGGCTGAGGCTAAGCTGGTTTACTACAAAAATATAACTACCTTGCTTCAGACTATTCACCTTTTTCACGGTAATCATCAGTACTTTGAAAAAGTTGTTTTTCCAGGGGAATGTTTAATTCTTGAAGCTTTACCAGATTCAGAGCTAGAAATTGCTATAAATGTAGCTTCCGGAATGGTTTTACGAGACCGCTTCCCCTGTAATCAATTACAGGAAATTGAGCCTACTCGTTAAAGTGCGGCCACATTGGTTGCTACAACATGTGAATGCTAAAGCCTCATGATTTGGGGTTTTCTGTAGGGGTATCCAGAGCTATTTTAAAGGGTTGTTTTTGTGATTTTGGCATAAAAGAACAATCCTTTCTATGAGTTCTAAAATATGCTCTAGTCATTACTCTTATAGGAACGACTACTTCGAAATGAATTTGTATGAGATATTGATGTTCGTTTAGTTGTACGAATAATCAAGCATTTCTAATTCTTTTCAATCAGCTTCTAAGTGTAGTGAGTTACCTATGCTAAAGTCGTGTGTTTTTCAACAGCCTCATCAATTAACCGATCTTAAAATCGGGGATAGGGTTCGTTATATCGGTTTGGACTCTAGGATTCGAGCGGATTATGGAACAGAAGACCTGTTGATTTTACTGATTGATCAGTTTAGTGGCATAGCGGTTTGTGAGAATAAAGCAGGCCATCGTCTTGTGGGTGTTGCGTCCCGCGATTTACAATGCCTTCAATAGAGTATTAGGACGTGCTTTCAAGCTTACCCGCTTCAAAAGCCATTTTTGTATCCGCAAAGCGAATGAAAAAATGACTTTTTTAGACAGCTTTAAAACACCTCCTAATGTCGTGTCCACAAAGTTAATTCTCCTGGCAGATAAGTGGTGATTCGCTTCCTTCTCCAAACTTTCTCAAATTTCATTAATAGACTAGTACTCGGCGGCATAAATAAGCCTATGGTTTAGAACGCCAGTAACTTACCCTTGAATGTCCATTGAAAGGGCTTTGCCATCGTTTGGTTGAAGTAGTCAATAAAGGAAA
>NZ_JAMPLB010000017.1:0-144399 GCF_039962325.1 Leptolyngbya sp. PL-A3 | reverse complement strand
GGTGTGTGGGACGCGTAGCGTCCCACACACCATTCTGCGCAGCTTTATATAGAAACGGTATCAGTCAGGTTTGAGACTCAGTAAGTGGGTGTAATCAAATATAAAAAAAACAGCGCTGATTTTTTATATTTGATTGAGTTGAGCGATTGATATGCCCTGTTTTGAACGTATGGTTAGTGTAGTGAAAAGGGCAAGGTGCATCCCACTTTTGTAAGTGATGCGGGCGAAGCCCGCATCACTTACAAAAGTGGGTTTCTAAATCTGCAAAAGTGGGATGCACCCAAAGGGCATGACGTATCCTGCCATCACATCCAAGAGCTACATGATGCTAAGCCAGATTGAAACACTGGAGCAACTGACGGAGTTGCAACCGTTTGAGGGAGTTGAACCATTGGCGATCGCCCCCTTTCAACACCATGCTCCTGATGCCCACTGGGTCGTTCATACCCAACATCGGATGCAAGCTCGTGCATCCCTCTGGTGGCAACAGACCCCACACTATCCCGAGCACCGTTTAGGGGTCATCGGTCACTATGCCGCCTGTGATGAAGCCACAGGGGTGCTCGTGTTGCAGAAGGCGATCGCTGAACTTCAGGCTCAGGGCTGCACTCTCATCGTCGGCCCGATGGATGGTAATACCTGGCGGCGATATCGATGGGTGAGCGATCGCGGGACTGAACCCCCCTTTTTTCTAGAGCCCGATAACCCCGACGAATGGAACCAGCATTTTCTTGCCGCTGGCTTCCAAGCCTTTGCTACCTACAGTTCCGCCCTCAATGCTGATCTGACCCAGCGAGATGAACGAATGGTAGCTGTCGGAGACCGGTTGAAGCAGCAAGGGGTCAGGGTACGATCGCTCGACCTCAATCACTTTGAAATTGAGCTTCAGCGCATCTTTCACCTTTCTCTTACCAGCTTTCAACAAAACCTGCTCTACAGCCCCATTTCAGAGGCCGAATTCCTGGCTCAATACACCCCCATCAAACCCTACATACAGCCGGATTTAGTCTTGCTAGCTGAACAGGACGATGCTCTCATCGGCTACCTATTCGCTATTCCTGACCTCGCACAAGCGAAACGGGGAGAAGCGATCACCACGGCCATTATTAAAACGGTTGCGGTACTGCCAGGGCGAACTCGTGCCGGGTTAGGGGGGTATCTGGTAGATCAGGGGCAGGCGATCGCGCAAAGCTTGGGCTACACTCGCGTCATTCACGCCCTCATGCACGACAGCAACACCTCCCGCAATATCAGTGGGCGCTTTGCGCAAACGATTCGTCGCTATACCCTATACGGCTTCCACGAACAACACAGCTAAATGGAGCAGGATTGACGCATGCTTTTTGTGAGAGGGCGCTTAGCGCCCTCTCACAAAAAGCAACTGCGGAGAGCGCCCTGCAATGCGTCAGGTCGCTTCTGCTGGTTGCGGTTGTTGGGCTAAAGCGCCCTCATCCTCCGATTGATTAAGCTCCGTCAAGAAGCGTAGGGCTTCGGCCATAAAGCGGGCGCAATCGTAAGGAGAAACTTCATAGAAAGCACTCCAGGCATTGGCTTTACGCTCATCGTAGCGATCGCCATCCTCGGGATGCTGATCCAACCAGGCTAGGCGCACCGCATGACCGATAAACACATCCAGCACAATCGATTGCTCAATCTGGAAGTCAGGGTTTTGCTCAAATAGCGCTGCCAGCTCCATCAGAGCTTCAATATTGATCTGGCGGTATTCCGGAGCCTGAATTTTGTTCAGCAGGTGTTCCACGCGCAGGGCAAATTTCTTCTCACCGGGGGTCATTTCCAGGGTAAGTTCCTGTTCCAATCGGTTGCGGCGATCGAGTTTATCCCCAATCACCAGGCCACCACAATGCTTCAGGACTTGCCATACTTTTGGATAAAAGTTCTTGGGAACCCGGTTGAGGGAGCCTTCCCGCTGGCGCTTTTGTCGCCAACTGCTGATGTCTGTAGGAATAGTCGCCTCCGCCTCGGAGGTCACAACCCATTGAACATCCTGCTGCTGTCGCGCCGTCAGGGATTCTTGTTGTACCAGCATTTGGTTTATGGTTTCGTATCCTGCCAGCACCTTGTAAAGGCGAGACTTCACCTCGAAGGGGCTGAGTTGCATCAGGTGCTCGTAGGCCTCGTCCTGGGTAACGTTAAGTTCCTGGGCCAGGTCGCTGGTGATGAGCAGAATCAGGTAGCCGACGCGCAGCGTCAGGAAACCGCGGAAGAGGTGGGGGTCGGTCTTAATCAGGATGCTCAGGTAAACGAGGATTTCCTGGGTGAGGGGGCGATCGCGGATATCCTGCCGCACGAACTCCTCAATCTTGTTGACGATTTCCACCGTGGACATGGGATCGGTGATCAGCGAATTCTCGCTGTAAGACTTGCCCACAGCAATCTGTTTCTGCCGCACCAGAATATCCGTAACAGCATCGGACAAGTTCACATCGACTTTGCGCAGCAAACCGGCCGCCCGCCGAATCACAGCCCACAGACGCAACTGGCTGGCTTTGAGGTAAACCTCCTGCAATAGGTTGCCAACTGTCACCTTTTTGCCCGGTCCACCAAAGCCCGTGTCAAAGGAGAGGCTTTCCAGACGCAGCAACGCTTCTAACACTTCGATTTGTTCGTACAGGTTGACCGATCGCCGCAACCGCTCCAGCAAAGAAGCGGGGTCGGTTTCCAGCTCCAGCGTAAATTCCTGAGAAAGGGTTAGTTGCTGAGTGGAATCTGGGAAGAAGGGTAGGTAATAGGGCTGCTTACGGGCATCGGAGAGGGGAGATTGGGGGAACTCGAAATCGTGGATAAAGTCAATACGCTCCATCCCCGACATCAGGAGCAATTCCTGCAAACGGCCCAGACGTACCGGCACATTGCCACACTTGCCACCCTGCATCTCCTTAAACAGTTCCAGCAGCGAAGACTGGTCCTGCATCATGTCGTGGGTGAGCAGCAGGGTCATAGTAGGACGGCCTAACTGATTCCAATGTCGCCAAATGTAGGCCAACTCGCCTCGAATTTGATCCACTAAGAAGTGGTAATCGAAGGTGAGGTAGAACTGAGACTGATCCAGAAAAGAGGGAAGGACGGCGATGGTTTCGCCCCGCACCCGGAAGATACGCGACGTGGTGAGGCCACGTAAACGCCGGATCGGGCGACCGCTAAGATTTAACTTGTCGTTGCGCCCAATCTGTTCGTAGACCTGCGATAGCTCCTTGGAGCGACGGATTTGCACAGGAGCGACCTGGCTGGGCGTTTGGGTCGCAATCCCAAAGGCTGCCAGTTGAGCCTGAAGTTCCTCATCTTCTGCCAGCAGGCATACTTGCACCTGGGGCCGGGGAGACTGGCCTAACTTCAAATGTCGGCTTAGGGGATCAAGGTCACCCGGCGCGATCCAGCCATCCTGCAATAAGCGTCCCAGCAAATAGAGGCTCTGTGCCCACACCAGGGGGATGTTGTCATTGGGGAGCCGGGTTTGACTGTGAGGGGTAGCCCGTTCAGCGGCGATCGCCTCTTCCGGCACATAGTACAACTCAGGCAACAACTTGTGCCCCCCCTGCTCAACGCGCAAGGCATCCAGGCGCAGACGATAATCTTCAGCTTGGGTGCGATCGCCTCGAAACAATGAATTCAGCAGCAAATAGGTGAAAAATAGCGGCCACTCACACTCGATGTGCTCAAACTTTTTGAGTTCTGTTGGCTCATAGTGCAGCCGTGTGATGTCTTCCAGTACGGTCTGGTGCCCATCCCGCAAGAACCGCTTGCAGCCATAATGGCCCTGAAGCTTGCTAACAATTTGCTGATGGGTGCGTTCTACCAGGGTTAAGTCTTCTACCGCAAAGGCCGGAAAGCCAATCACGCTCAGTACCGCCGCATCCACTTCTTTAGAAGCCGATTCCCTGGGGAGCAGAGATTCCAACGTCATCCGGGCTCGGGCGATTTCATCTGGCAGCACATGGATGACGGACGCCTGGCTACCCCGTACACCAAATAAATCCAACCCACTGATGGCTTCTAGTGCCGCTTTTGCCATACCAACAGAACTGGCGTTCAGCTCCGGGTTGCCGTGGTTAATTTTCTCGCCTCGCTCCCAAATGCCGTAATCCGGTGTCCGGTAAGCCCGGCCGATATAATAGACAAGGTTTTGAATAAAGTTGACCTCGTCCAGGGTATAGACGATGGGCAAGCCCGATGCCGTCATTTGGGCCAGGATCAGAATATAGATAGATGTGGCATCCAGTTGCAGATGCCCCCATTCGGTATCATCTACCACGGTGTCGCCTGTTTTCAGGTCATACTTTGCGTGGAGCGCATCCAGGGGGTGTTGTGTCTGCTTAAATTTTTCGACCTTGGGGGCCTGTCGCATCATGGCAAACAGCAAGCCCCGCATCAACTTTACGACGCTGTGCTCCAGTTCATAGGCTCGGCCATCATCGATCCCTGCTTTGCGATAGGCCAGAGCCAATCCCCATACTGCCAAAATGCTATAGACGTTATCCCGCACCCAAGCGTCCGTGTAGTTGCCATGGACGGTAACAGCGGTACTGGCTGGGATCAACCCAGAAATTGGGTTCTGGCGCGCCAGAATAATGTCTTTAATTTCCTGGTAGTAATGGTTTAGCGGCTCAGGGGTCAGCGTAGGGAGCATAGAGATTGCCTTAGCAGTTGATTGCGATAATAGCGTGTTCAGCTGTACCAGCCCAATGGCTGGGGCCGATTTTTGAGCAGGACCTTTTTCATGGAGCTGAGCCATGCTCAGGACAGCTCTGAGACGAATACAGAGCTACATTCCTCGCTCTGCATCCGGAAGTTCTGAGAATTTCAGGTATTCCTCATATCCAGAGTTCCCTGTTGAGCTTTACGAGGATAAGTCCAATCTCTCATGCTGCTGAGGGTCTACCTTCTCGCACCTGCTCTAAACCTGATGGCTTAAAGCAACCTCAGTTCGGGATAAGCTGAAGTGCTCATTTTGGCGTGCGCAAAGCGCACTCGAAAACGCCCTTAACCCGAACTCAGGTTAAAGCATTTCATTGGGAGAGGTACAGATTAGCCATACCTTCTACAAAATCTGAGTTTTATTTTGTACGAGATATTAAAACTAAACAGATGGAATACATAGCGTATTTAAGGGAATTTGCTCTTTCGCAAGACTGCTTGGAGTGCTGAGGGATACAGAATGCTAGTTTTCACGGTTTACAAATTTATCCCGGTCCTTGAGGGTGTGAGTTGGAACAATACAATACAGCTCCAAAGGGCTGAAATTGCTCGTTGAAGCTATCGCAGAAATAGAATTAGGCCGTAGGATTACAGTAGACAACCGTTGCATTTTCAGCAGTATCGCCACATGCTTAGCTGGCAGGGCAATAACGGCTCAACTTGCTCTTCGTTTCACCGTTTTATCTTCATCGCGACATCGTATAGCGGTTGGCAATCAGATATGTATCTGCCAGTTGTGTGAGTAGGGTAGGCAGACCGATGGGAAGACCAGACAATCAACATGAATTGGCACTGGGGCAGGCAGGTGCAGGTGCCCCCGTGCCGGCAGTAGAAAATACTGTGGCGATAGGATCTGGGGCTATGCGCTCCAAATCCTGGAAATGGATATTGGTGGGGCTGAACCTTTGTGCCCTACTGAGTGGAGTGGCGGCCGCCGCCTTTCTCTGGTTGATGGCCTTGCCTCCTGCTCCGGAGTGCGACAAGCTATCATCTCTTTCCCCAGACATTGATCGGCTTTCCTGTGCAGAGGTTGCGGTGCAATCGGGAGAGCTGGATGATTTGCTGAGCGGGTTGGCTTTACTCGAAGCCTGGACGCCCGATCGCCCTTTATATCAAGAGGCCCAACGGCTCAAAAACGACTGGTCACAGCAGTTGCTCTACCGGGCCCGGCGGCACATGAGTGAAGGTCGACTGGATGATGCCCGCCGTTTGGTGAAGCAGATTCCTCGCTCTACCCCGGCCTATGCTGAAGGCCAGGAAATCGTTGGCCAGTGGGAAAACCTTTGGAAGAAAGGCCAGACCATTGCCACCCAAATTCAAGCAGATCTCAAAGCCCAAAATTGGGGGGCAGCTTCCGCTGGAATTCGTGAGTTAGAGCAGATTCCTCATCCTTATTGGCGATCGCAACAATCTATCCAGTTCTCTCAACGCGTCTGGCAGGAGCGCAAAGACCGTAAGCTGCAGCAGGATGTGCTAAAGCAAGCCCGCTCTGGCCGACCTGAAGATCTGGCAAAGGCGATGACCGTGGCCAGCCAGATGCACTCCAATAGCTTTGCTCAACAGGAAATTCAACCTCTGCTGAACGAGTGGAGCATTGTCTTGCTGGAGACGGGGCGGCAGCACTGGAAGGATGGCACGATGGATCAGGCGATCGCTCTGGCCCAACAGGCTAAAGTGAACCCAGCCCTGGCCAAGCATGCAGATCACCTGATTCGTCTGAGTGAAGCGCGCAAACTGGCCTTAGCCAGCAACACCAATTGGGAAACCGCCCCACAGGATGTTTATCGGCTAGAGGAAGCGATCGCCGCGGCTCAAACCATCCCCTCCGATAGCCGCTTTTATGCCCAGGCCCGAGACAGCATAACGAGTTGGGGCCAGCAGGTAAATGACCTCAAGCGCTTGCAAATGGCTCAGTTAATGGCCAATCTGGGAACGATAGAAACCTATCGGGCGGCGATCGCCCAGGCTGAAACGATTGGCCCCAAGCATATGCGCCGTCGTCAGGCTCAAACCTTAGCGGCCCATTGGCGGCGGGAAATTGAGCGAATCGAGGATGGCAGTATTCTGGTACGGGCGCGGCAGTTGGCCCAGCCGGGAACGATTCAAGCCTGGCGGAAGGCGATCGCAGAAGCCGCTCAGATCCCGATGGGTCGTGCGCTACGGGGAGAAGCCCAGGCGCTGATGTATGAATGGACTGCTCAGATTCAAAGCATCGAAGACGAACCCCTGCTGACTCTAGCGAGAACTCAGGCCCGTCAGGGTAAGCTTCAAGATGCCATCCGTACGGCATCGGCTATTCAACCCGGTCGATTTCTTCATCGCACTGCCCAGGCGTCAGTCCGCGAATGGCAGAGACAGATTCAACAAGCTGAACTTCGTCGTCGCCGTGCTGTGGAAGCACAACGAGCCCGCGCTTCTGAGCCTGACAGCGAGACACCTTCCGGTAAAGATCCTGCCCTGTCAGCTCCAGAGCCTGCCCCAGCAGCTCCAGAGCCCGCTGAAACCCCTCGTACCTTCAGGCAACCAGCCCCTCGGCGAGCAGAGCCGTCCGCTCGGCGAGTCAATCGGGCTCCTCGTCGGGCAGAGCCGGCTTCTCCTGCAGCGGCTCCGGCTCCGCCTGCCCCTCGAGAGCTGGTGCAACCCCTATACGCTCCTATGCAAGCACCAGCGGAACCGGCTCCACCTGCGGCGACAGAACCGGCTCCCCCGGAGCCTGCTGCGATTCCGGCTTCACCTTAGGTGGAGTAACTGGGCAATCAGGGCAATAGTTCGGCAGGATAGATTGGAGGTTCCCCTCCAATCTATAGAAACTATTTTTTAGGCTATGTTGAGGGGATATAACCCCCTCAACATAGCCTGGACAGGCCACTAGGCGAGAACCGCTATATAAAATGAGGCTGTGTAAGATCTCGTCACCGCACCGCTGTAATGAATTCTTTCTTTCGTAGTGTTTCCGGTTCCCTGCTCGGCATTCTGGCTCTGATATTACTGGTATTGGGCCTCAATTCCTTCATTATCATCAACCCGGGTGAAGCAGGCGTTCTCAGTATCCTCGGTAAGGCTCAAGATGGCCCCTTACTGGAGGGCCTGCACCTCAAGCCACCCCTCATTTCCCGTATCGACGTTTACGACGTGACGGTACAGAAGTTTGAAGTGCCCGGCCAAAGCTCGACCAAAGACTTGCAATATCTCTCCGCCCAATTTGCTATTAACTTCCGCCTCGATCCCGAACGAGTGGTAGACATTCGGCGTAAACAGGGCAGCCTGCAAAACATCGTTTCAAAGGTAATCGCTCCCCAAACCCAGGAAGCTTTTAAGATTGCTGCGGCCAAACGCACCGCTGAAGAATCCATCACGTTGCGGGAGGAACTGAAGCAGGATTTTGACTCAGCATTGGGCGATCGCCTCCAAAAGTACGGCATCATCGTCCTCGACACCAGCGTCATCGATCTGCAATTCTCCGACGAGTTTGCCCATGCTGTTGAGGAAAAGCAAATTGCTGAACAACGGGCCCAACGCGCCGTTTACATCGCCCAACAAGCTCAGCAAGAAGCTCAAGCCGAGATCAACCGGGCACAAGGTAAGGCAGAAGCTCAGCGGTTACTGGCCGAAACGTTGAAGGCGGCTGGAGGCCAATTAGTCTTACAGAAGGAAGCGATTGAAGCTTGGCGTGAAGGCGGCTCTCAAATGCCTAAGGTGCTAATTATGGGCGATAAAGGCGGTACTGTTCCGTTTTTGTTTAATTTGAGTGGGTTGGACAACCAGGAGTAAAGTTGGTGGGGCGATCGCCCAGCCCCAACACTTATTTTTTGCCGCTCTGCGATAAAACAATGGTTCTAGTACTTTGTCAAGGAGTTTTTGAGGGGTCTACGGCCCCTCAAAAACTCCTCAAATTTCATGTTCAAGTGTAGGGTTACTCCACATTTGGACATTGACAGACCACTAGGTTTTGCTTTTAGAAAGTTGCAAGACGTCATGCCTGCTGGTGAGTTTAGCCTGCGAGTTGGGCGATCGCCCTCACCAACTCCTCCGGTTTCTGCACGAGTAGATCGGGTTGAACCTCTGCCAGTGCCTGTCCAGAATTAAATCCCCAACCCACTGCAATAACCTTAATCTGAGTTTTGCGGGCAGCCTCCACATCCCGCGTCTCATCTCCGACATAAATAATGGATTCTCGGGGAACAGGGTATTCTTTCAGTAATTGATTAATCACCCGCGCTTTACCAAACAACGTCACCCCTGTACGCACAAACTGAAACAGCTCTATTAGGTGATGCTGTTTTATAAAAAAGCTGACATTGTCATGGCTATTCGACGTCACAATCCCCAAGGCGTAGCCAGTGGCGTGGAGTTGCAACAATGCTTCTCGGATACCGGGAAACGGCTTGATCTGTGAGATGTCGTGATTCATCTCTACCTGCAAGCGGCGCAAGAAGTAGGGCAGTTTGTAAATGGGGATATTAGCTCGACGGATGATTTCCCGAGGGCTAAGATTTTGAAATTCTTTAACATCTTCTGAGGTAATGGGTTTTAGGCCAAACTCCTGAGCTAGCCGATGGCTAACGGCCAGAATCGTCTCAAACGAATCCGCAATCGTTCCATCAAAATCAAAAATAATAGTGTTCACAGACGCAGCACATGCAGATGGCAGTATTACGGATTTCAACCCATGGGACAACGGGACCATTCGCTACGATGAAAAGGTACGAACAGAACAGCGGTTTCCTGAGAGTATATTTGAAAAGTTGATTTTTTCTGGTCTTTGCCCATGAAGAATCAACATTGCCAGTTCTTTTCACAACACCCTTAATATCACCCTTAATATAAATATGGCTTGAGGCGCAGCATTATGTTTGAAAGTTTACGGGTTGGTACGCTATTTAACATTCCTATCTACATTAATCCCTCCTGGTTCCTGGTGCTGGGGCTGGTGACCTGGAGCGATGCCCAATGGCTGGTCTACCAGTTTCCGCAGTTGGAGATGTGGGCCTGGGCCCTGGGCCTGGTGACAGCGCTGCTGTTGTTTGCCTCAGTGCTGGCTCATGAGCTGGGGCATAGTCTGATTGCGCTCCGTCAGGGTACAGAGGTGAAATCCATTACCTTATTTATCTTTGGCGGGCTGGCGAGTTTAGGGGATGAAGCGAAGACTCCAGGCGAGTCCTTTCGGGTGGCGATCGCCGGCCCCCTCGTCAGTTTCAGCCTATTTGGGATTTTGAATGCGATCGGCTACTTCAGCCCCATTAGTGGGCCTCTGGCCGCAATGCTGGCTCTGCTCGCTTCTGTCAACCTGGCCCTCGGTATCTTCAATCTGATTCCTGGCCTGCCGTTGGATGGGGGCAACGTCCTCAAAGCACTGGTCTGGAAGATCACGGGCAAGCCCTATCGTGGATTGGCCTTTGCCAGCCGGGTCGGCCAGGTCTTTGGTTGGATTGGTGTATCTCTGGGGCTGGCTTCGGTGCTGGGCCTGAGCAATATTGGTAGCGTGTGGACGTTGCTGGTGGGCTGGTTTCTGCTGCAAAATGCCGGGCAGTCGGCTCAAGCCGCGAATGTGCAAAAACTGATGAGTAACCTGACCGCAGCGGATGCTGTTGTCCCGAATAGCCCGCTGGTGAAAGCTTCGGAGTCTCTCCGTGAACTGGCAAACAACCACATTATTGGGAATCCAGTGCAGTGGAAAAAGTATCTGGTTACGGACGACGAGGGCAAGTTGACGGGTGAGATTACCGTCGAAGCGATGAACAAAGTTCCCACGAATGATTGGTGGGACATTACGGTACAAAACCTGTTACAACCGCCCTCGGTCGCGACTATTGCGGCAGCAACCCCTCTGCTTGAGGTAATCAATCACCTGGAAGAAGCTAATTCAACGCTGGGTGTTGTGCAAGAAGATGGAACCCTGTTGGGGCTGCTGGAAAAAAGTTCAGTGATTCAGCGGTTACAGCAAGAATCTGTGGCAGAAGCCCAGTCCTAGTTAGAATCCTTGTTTCACTAAGTACTAGCAGTTGTATGGGTGGATAGGAGCGGGTTTAGGAGATTATCTCGGCTGTGCTTTAACCTTCGACCTCTGTGCTCTACCGTCTGTCATATTCATTTCGCCTTGGAACAATAACTCAATAAACCTGTGAGCGATATCGTCCAAATTACGGTTAAACTTTTTGCTGCCTACCAGGAAGCCTATGGAGTTCCGGAGCTATCCCTGGACTTCCCCGTGGGAACGACTGCTGCGGCTGTACGCGATCGCCTGCTCCAGGAGCACCCCGAACTGGAAGCCCTCCGTGACGTGACCCGCTTTGGCGTCAACCTCGACTTTGTTGACCCTGACACGTCGTTGCAGGATGGTGATGAAGTGGTATTGATTCCCCCCGTGAGTGGAGGCTAAGTGTGAACTACGAAATTCCAGTGCATTTGCTAGGGCCATTGCAGGCGATCGCTCAAAACACAGGTCTTTCCCTTGAGGACGTGATGGAGAAGGCGATCGCTTTCTACCTCAACCGCTTCTCCTCCCTGCCCCCCTCCATGTCTGCTGGGTTAAGTTACGAAGACCTGGAGAGCGAACCCGACGAGATTCTATCGGATTTTCTGGATGTTGGGTCGAGCCGTGTCTTGCCCACCATACCCAGCTCCACCGATCCGGACTTTTCCGTAACAAAACGTCCCCCAACCTACGAGTCAGAGGACGATGATGAACCCTACGAAATTTTGCCAGGCTTCTTAGAGCCCTAGCAGCGCCATGGCATAACTTGCGGATCGACCATCCGCTAAGTTCTGCCTAAACCAAGGATTAGCCAGGAGCTTACCCCAGAGAGGGTAGAGCCGCATTGCCCATACCACGAGGGAAGCTAGGCAGGTCAATGTGGGTAACGCGACGGTTGCGAACGGCGAGGCGATAGCTAACGCTCTGCAACTCGGCGTGGAGGCGACGGTTTTCTTGCTGAATCAGAGCGACTTTCTCCTTAATGGGAGCAATACGCTCTGCAAACTTTTGGCGGTAGACGTTGGGCATTTCTTGAACGACTTGCTCCAGCATGCGGGAGCGATCGCCCAATTCCCGGACGGTCTGGCGCAGTTGATGAATTTCAGAATCGCGAGACGCAATTTGCTCCTGATAGAAGCCGACCTGCTGCTCTACACCCTGTAACTGTTCACGCAGAATCCGCACTTCTTCCGCCGATTCTGCCGAAGCTTGCGCCGTCGTGGGCGCTACAGCTTTTCCTTTTACCAATCGAAAGAGTTCCTGCGACAGTTGTTGTACCAACTGATCGCGAACGTGTAATTCGTCCCGCAGGCGGGCCACTTCAGCCTGAAGCTCAGCAAAGGTCATAGGGGTTGACACGGTCACGATACGACTCCAATTCCAATGGGTTCAACGATGTTTTCTTCCCAGCGCCGGGGCGGGCTCGCTCGACGAATTTCTCGCCAAATAGCGGTTGCTGCCAATGTACCATCTGCCACGGCAATAGACACCTGATTGAGCCCTTGCTTTAGGTCGCCGAGGGCAAAGATCCGGGGGTGAGAGGTGCGGCACATGGAATCGGTGACCAAATTACCGCCTTGACGCTCCAGATCAATCTCACTCAGGTAATGACTATGGTGCTGGGAGCCCATAGCCACCAGGCCAGTTTCGAGTTCCACTAGAGTACCATCGACTAGCTCCACACCGGATAGTTGATGGTTCTGCCCCAGGAACCGTTTGATCGGTTGTTCATACAAAGGATAACCATGCTCTTTGAGTTTGTGGCGCATTTCTTCGCTAACTTCACAAAGACCATGGGTAAACACCGAAATATAGGGGGTAAACCAGTTCATCACGAAGGCCGTGTTGATATTTCCTTCGGAATTAACAAAGAGGCCCGCCTTCAGGTCGTTCATCTCATAGCCATCGCAAATCATGCAAACGTGCAGGGTATAGCCCGCATAGTCGTAGACGTTCTGCATGTCTGCTAAGTGGGGCAGATGGTCAATCAACCCACTGGCGGCAATTAAGTACTTAGAGCGAAAGACGGGGTAAAGGCTATCCGTTTTGCCAACTTTTACCTTCACTGCAAAAGTTTCACCCTCATCGCTCACCTGCTCCACAAAGCCCCGCAAATGGTCAGCTCCCAGCTCCACAATGCGGTCTTGACCGTGCTGCAACAAATCGCGCCCAGGAGTATCGGGAGGCAATCCCAGATAGTTCCGCAGATCTTGCATCCAGAAGGAGCGCCCACGCCCTTTTTCAATCACCAGGCAATTTAAGTTGTAGCGTTGGAGGTAAAGCGCGGCTGAAAGCCCTCCTGCACCCCCACCAACAATAATCACGTCATAGAGAAAATGCTGGCGTTCGGTGAGGTTTTTCTTGGACAGTTTCATGGAAAGATCCAGTTGCGAACAAAAAAGCTGCTAGCTCTATTGTGGCTAACAGCTTAGTGAAAGATCCGTCACTCGAGTGATCTTTTTTTACAGGACTTCAGGATTTGTAATCCATGGCAATGGCTTTGAAGGTTGGATGGTCGAACGTGCATCCGACCCATCACAACCTTCTCGACAAACTATTAAGCCTGAGCTGCAGCAGGTTCAGCTGCTTCAGTTTCCGGTTTAATAGTGAGATAGCGAATCACTTCTTCACTCAAACGCATGGCCCGCTCCATGGAGGAAACCGCAGATCCAGCTGCCGCATAGTTCATCTGGATGTAGATTCCTTCCCGGTGACGCTTGATTTCGTAAGCCAAGCGACGGCGACCCCGATGGGTAACTTCAATGTCGGTTGCGCCTTGCTCTTTCAGGAAGTTCTGGTATTTTGTGATTGCTTGCTCAACTTGCTCATCCCCCATATCAGGACGGAGGATATACATGGTTTCGTAATTCATCCAGTGGTCTCCTTGTGGACAAATGGCTTCTGCGTTACAGAAGCAAGGATCTTTAATACTATCATTTTCTTGATTATTAAACCGAGATAATTTCTATGGCACAACGCTATGTGCGGGTGCAAACCCCATCGGGACAACTGCGCTATGGCTTACTCTTATTGGATCGAAAGGTTCAACTCCTGGATGCTCCCCCCTGGCTTAAAGGGCAAGCGACAGATCTGGAATTGAACCCCGAGGACTACCAAATTTTGTCCCCGTGCGCGCCCTCCAAGATTGTGGCCGTAGGTAAAAACTACATTAAGCATGCAGCCGAGATGGGTACAGAAGCTCCGGCCGAGCCGTTGCTATTCCTCAAGCCAACCACTACGATTCTGCCGCCCGATGCGCCGATCCTTTATCCGCCGCAATCGCAACGGGTTGATTATGAAGGGGAGTTGGCTTTAGTGATTGGCGATCGCTGCACCGACATCTCTCCCGAAGAAGCCCAGTCAAAAATCTGGGGCTACACCATTGCTAACGATGTCACCGCCCGAGATCTTCAGAAGAAAGATGGGCAATGGACGCGCGCGAAGGGTTTTGATACCTTTTGCCCTCTTGGTCCCTGGGTTGTGCGGGAGATTAGCTCGGCGGCGATGCTTCAGACCTTTATTAACGATGACCCTAACCCCGTCCAATCGGCTCCTATCAGTGAGATGACCTTTTCTCCCGAAGTGCTGGTGTCTTACATCAGCCAGGTGATGACGCTGCTACCCGGGGATGTGGTGCTGACCGGGACGCCGCAAGGAATCGGGGCATTGAACGTGGGCGATCGCGTCCGAGTTGAAATCGAAGGCATTGGCTGTCTGGAAAATCCTGTTGAATCGAGGGTAGCCCAAGAAAAAACGAAGATTGGGTAACTCAGAGCTTGTACCAAACCCCAGAACCCTTATTTTTCGTCGTGTTACGAAAAATAAGGGTTCTGGGGTTTGGTTTTAGAGAGAAAGACGTGAGGTGACGGATTTCCCTTGCTTATAACAACGATGGGGTGTGGCACACTTGCCACACCCCACTGCATCTAGTCAATGCGCCCAGCGCTATAAAGACACAATATATTTCGCTTTTTCTCCTGCTGTTCAAGCCGGTCGCTATGGCCGTCTTGAATCGTTAGAAGCGATCGCCCTACACCGATGACCTTACGGATTGCGAATCGCCAATTTTAGCGGTTAGGAGTTCGACGTACTACCTAACCTTGGGTGATCAGAAAATCTAGTACTTCCTCTAAAGTCTTGAAGACGCCGACAGGATGCTTTCCATGCAACCGACCTAATGCATAGCCACTCCCATTATCTGCGCCTCCCAGCAACTGATAGCCAGCGCTGGCTGCAATCTCTAAAACCCTCTCAAGGGTAGTCATTGTTATTGAGTCTCCTTATCTGTACCTGAGTATCCTAATCAAATCGTTTCTGCCTCCAATTTTGAATATTTACCCAGGCATATTTTTTTGCCGGGTTTTACCCAAGGGATCGCTGCAAGAGTCTTTCTAAAGGGGTATGGCAATGCTCCCTATGGCTGTACTTGCTTCTTTGAGCAGACTGCGAAAGGTTCCTTTTGATTAATTTCGATCTGGGATAAGCGGCAGTACGTATTCTTGTGTACGCTGCGCTCGTAGGAATGGGCGTTGTCGAGTGCTGCGTGACGCGTGGCACTCGACAACGCGCTTAACCCGAACTGTGGTTAAGCCCGAACGGCTGTAAAAAGCAGCGCTGGGTGCCAAAACGTCAGGGCAGTGTTTTTCAATAACAGAAGAGGTAAGGATCGCGTATTTATTAACCTGTAATTCTTGTGAGAGGGGCGGCTTTGCCGCCCCTCTCACAAGAATTACAGGTTATTTTGTTCGTGATCCTAAGCGAGTGTATACGTTCCCTTACCTCTTCTGTTATTGAATCGAAGGGGCCGTTGCGATCGCCCCTGCCGCTTTCCGGATTAGCTCCTTATCGGCTTCTGACCAGGGCCGGACGGATTGGCAGTGATGGGCCAGTAATAGCCCCCATAACCCTTGATTGGTCACAATGGGCGCTACCAGATTGGCGCGTACTCGCATGCTCCGCAGATAGCCGCGGTGGCAGTCTTGAATGGGCTCGGTTTCGATGTCAGCGATCGCCCGTACGCGGCCACCCAGATACAGCGCTGCATACTCTCCGTTAAAGCATTGGTCTGGTCCGGTACAGCCAATAATTGAGTATTCTTCAGAACTTAAGGCTTCAAAGGTAACCCGGCCTTCCCAGTGACGGTAGAAGTAATACAGCACAACCCGGTCAACCTGAAAGGAGTTTTGTAGGGAGTGCGTCATCTGTTGAACGAGGGCGTCGCGCGATAGGCTGCTGCTTAGGCGATCGAGCACCCTCTTGAGACTGCGATGGTAGGGTTCTACCAGTTCTGGGTTAGGTGGGTATTCAGGGGAAATGGACATCTTGCGTCAATCGTTGGCCTGCTTCGTATGGAAGCAGTGGGTTGATGAGTTGATGCGTACCAGGATGCATACACGATCAACGGTGTCAGGATACCTTAAAGTCTGTTCCCACCAGACAGGCTCCAGATAGATTTGTGCCCTCGACTAAAGCATCAGCCAGGGCTGCACAAAGCAGATTTGCTTGGCTTAAATTGGCCCCCGACAGATTGGCCTGACGTAGATTGGCTTCCTCCAGGTTAGTGTTGATGAGCTGCGCCCCTTGCAGGTCTGCCTGGGCCAGGTTGGCTCCCTCCAAGTTGGCACTGTTCAGAATTGCCCCTCGCAAGTCAGCACCACGCAAATCTGCCCCTTGAAGGTTGGCACCGCTGAGGTTCGCTCCACTTAAGAAGGCCCCTGCCATGCCAGCCTGTACTAAATTGACCTGCATCAAATTAGCTCCTCGGAGGTTAGCCCCCCGCAGATCCGTTTCAGACAGATCAGATTGAACGAGCCGCGCTCCCTGGAAAGTGGCACGCAGGTCGGCTCCAACCATGCGACAACCACTCAAGTTGGTTCCGTCCAGGCAAGCCCCATTGAGCTGGGCCTGGCGCAGATCAGCCCCACATAAGTTGGCCCCTGCCAGATTGACGTTTTTGAGGTCAGCTTCGACTAAATCCTCGTCTTCCAAATTGGCTCCGGCCAGTTGCTTCAGTTTTCCGGTACGAAGGGCGACGAGATCCATAGGTTTTAGAGATGTCTGTTAAAAACGATTGAATGGTTTGTAGGCAATGCGTACCAATTGCTTAAAGCGGGTTGGCTGGCATCGGAGATGGGGGCGCGAGCAAGTCTTCATCCGAGTGAGAGTCAAGGAGCCAGAGTCCAGAGGCCACTTGGGGCATGGATACCGAAAGGCTCAAACCCTGCTGAAGAGCACTGACGAGCAGGGTCAGGGCTTCCATCAGTTTGGGATCCCAACGGTGATTGGTTTCGGCTTCGCAGGCGGCGAGGACAGCCGCGTAGGCTTCAGGGGTAGCATTGGGTAGGGCACCAACATGCTCTCCGTCTCTACGGATTGCTCCCATTTGTGACAGGCGTTGTTGGAAGCAAGACACCAATCCTAAAATTCGCGACTCTAAAGGAATTTCATCTCCTGATAGCCTGGCTGGGAAACCAGAACCATCCCAGGCTTCACCCATGTGATTCAGGATGGTGGCGATCGCCTTCATTCGGTTCATGCGGCGTAGCATCTGCGTACCAGGGATGAGCGGACAGCACAAGGGCTTCACCTCAGCCTCTGACTGGCCTGCATCAGAAGGGGCAGAAGGTAAAGGTAATTCCGTAGAGGACAGAGACGCAATCCGATGGAGTAGCCCTGCCAGGCGCAGGCGATTCAATTGCCAGGCGGGAAGGTCGAGGAGTTGCCCGAGAGTTTCGGCCAGAGTTGCAACCTCGGCAGCCGCCATCGGGTTCTTCAGGTCTGTCTGGTCAATCAGTTGAGCAATCCGCAGAAAAGCCTGAAGCTCATTGGAAATAAGGTTTTTGTCTAACCGGAAAGGATAGGCGTCAAACCCCATGGAATCGTGCTGGAACAGCCCTTCCTGGCTGGTCTGCATATAGTGCACAACCCGCGTCACAATATCCCCAATATGATTGGAGTTGGGCAGCCCATCCGAATGGTCGCTGGCCTCAATGTTGGCCAGGTGTGCCCGCAGGCGATCGGCGAGTTCGGTGTTGTAGCGACTGATATGGGCGATCGCAATATTGGCCGCTGCATGGACAAGGGATGGATCAAACGTCCACAGTCCGTAAAACTTGCGCTCCAGGTCATGTTGAGGCATGCCCGCAGCACCGTAATCTTCATCCGATAGTTCCTGACACAGCACCATGGCTGTGTACTCGGGTCCAACGATGATTAAGTGCCATTCCTGAGTGACGGGGTCGCCATCGTCCAGACCGACTAGCGACACGTTGGGAAGCTGGCCCGTGGGGTGATCCTGGAACCCGGCATCGGGGGACGCCATGATGGTGACGTGGCGCGATCGCTGAGCAATGTCTTGATAGCGCTCCGCTTCTTGCAGGTACCACTTGCCGCGCTGGAAAGCCGTAATCAGCAGGGGGGCGTCCTCCTGCTCTAATACAGCATCTTCTAGAGCGTGACATAGGGCCACCAGGGTGTTTTTGAAATACACGCCTAGGCTGAGCGATCGCCCGGTGTCCCCGATGGCGAAGCTTTCCTTAAGTTTGTGGAGAATGGATCCCGGTAACATTCGGCACCGTTAAGGAGTTTATATGAGTTCTATTAATACCATCTATCTTTACAGAGGAGGAAGAATCAAGCCAGGGTTCGCCAAAGTTTTTTAGATATAGCCAGTATCCATTCAGCAACACCCATAAAAGAGGGGGGAGGTGTGGAACACCTCCCCCCTCTTTTATGGATACTGGATAAACCTACACCGATGATTGTTGGCGCTGGTAGAGCGACCAGTAAAGCCCTTTATTGTTCAGTAAAGAATCATGGGTGCCTCGTTCTACAACGATGCCATCTTCCATTACAAGGATGAGATCAGCGCGCTTTAAGGGAGCGAAGCGGTGGGCAATCAGAAACACGGTTCGGTTCTGAGATACCTGTTGCAGGTTTGCCAGTACTTGCTGCTCCGTCTCTGCATCCAGGTTGCTGGTGGATTCGTCGAGAATGATCAAGGGGGCATCCGACAGGAACATGCGGGCCAGGGTAATGCGCTGGCGCTGTCCGCCCGAAAGAGCGGTTCCCCGTTCTCCCACGTTTGTTTCGTAGCCATGGGGCAGGTCGCAAATGAAGTCATGGGCGACGGCTAACCGGGCAGCTTCCACAACATCCTCAGCACGCGCATCCGGATTTCCTAAGGTGATGTTTTCGAGAATGGTACCGTTGAACAAAAAATCTTCCTGTAGCACCACGGCAATTTGAGGCCGCAATGAGGAAAGGTCGGCACTCTTGATATCGAAACCATCCACTAAAATGCGTCCACTCTCCGGTAAATAAAGCCGTTGAATTAGCTTGGATAGCGTGCTTTTGCCGGAGCCACTGCGTCCAACAATGCCCACAAACATACCGGGCTGCACATCAAAGGAAACCCCCCGCAAAATGGGCTCCTGCTCGCTGTGGTAACGGAAGAACACCTGATCAAAGCCGACTTGACCCTGAAGTTTTGGCAACACTAACCCGGTGCCTGGTTCTGTCTCAGGGGCCGTATTGAGGATGTCGCCAATGCGATCGACCGCCAGCAGCACTTCTTGCAAGGTTTGCCAGAGCTGAACGAGACGCAACAATGGCCCTGTAACTCGACCCGAAAGCATTTGAAATGCCACCAGTTGCCCAATCGTTAGCTCTTGTTTAATGACCAGACGGGCACCGACCCAGAGAATCAGGAGAGCGGAGAAGCTGGTGAGAAAATCTCCCAGATGGTTGCTGATGTTAGCGGTAGTGGTTGCACGGAAGCCGGTGCGAACGAATCGGGCATAGAGCCCTTCCCAGCGATCGCGCGCCGGTTTCTCTGCTGCATGAGCCTTCACGGAGTGAATCCCAGTCATGGTTTCTACCAGGAAGGCCTGACTATCTGCACTACGGTTAAAGGTTTCGTTCAACCAGTTGCGCAAAACGGGTGTACTGACCAGGGTGAGGATGGCGAATAGTGGCAACACTGCCAGGGCTACGCCCGTGAGGAGCAGGTTGTAGTAGGCCATCATCCCCAGGTACACCACGGAGAAAATGCTATCCAGAATGACAGTAAGGGCCGTGCTGGTCAGGAATTGGCGGATCTGCTCCAACTCCTGCACCCGTGCTACGGTATCCCCAACTCGCCGCGCCTCAAAATAGGACAGGGGTAGCCGCAGCAAATGCCGGAATAGCTGCGCTGACAGCGCCATGTCCAGCCGATTGGTGGTGTGGGTGAAGATAAACATCCGCAGCATCCCCAACACCGCCTCAAAGGTGGCGATGAAGAGGAGCGCAACCCCCATCACATCCAGGGTGGGGATGCTTTCTTGCACCATCACCTTGTCGATGATGACCTGAGTAATCACCGGAGTTCCCAACCCCAGCAATTGCAGGGTTGTGGATGCAATCAGGACTTCCGTCAGCAAGTTGCGGTATTTCCAGATCGCAGGCAGGAACCACTTGAGGTTGAATTTCTCCTGCTTCTGAACCAGGTCGGCCTGCCAGAGTTGACCATCCCAGGCAGGTTCTACCAGATCACGTGGTAGGCTTTCGCAGGTGCGGTTAGAACTGAGGGGGTCGCTGACGAGAAGGCGATCGCCCCGCATTCCATAGGCCACTACCCAATGCTGCTGATTCCATTGCATCAACACCGGGTAGTTGAGGTTTCGCAGGTCACTCCACTCTGTAATCACCAGGCGACGTAGCTGAATTCCTAGCTTTTCGGCACCGTCTGCAACGTGCTTAGGCTTGTTGCCGCGTAACTGACGCTGTACCCATTCCAGTTGGGTGGGAACATCCAGGTGCTGGGCCAGCATGGTGAGGCTGGCAGCGGCAGTGTTGACCCCTGCTACAAAGGGATAGCCCGTGACCGGTTGAGGTGCCGTGGAGAAATTGGGTTGGTAGCGCGATCGCACCCCGACCCAAAACTGCTGAACGTCTCCCTGAGACAAGTCTTTCCAGAGTGTTGAGGGCCAGGCCAGTACCAACACGTTTTTGCTAGCCGCCCGGGCTTTCCAACTATCCATCAATTGGGGATAGTCGCCAAACCAATCCCCCGACTTCAGAAGTTGGGGTTTGCCCTCATCGGGCACCAGCCGAACATTGCCATCCAACAGCAAAAACTGCTCGCCTGGGCTCTGGGTTGACCAGATCACATCTCCCAGGCGGAATTGTCGGGGTGTAGCCTGCTGCTTGACCTGAAGCTGCTGCTCTGGCGTGAGCCAGCATAGAGGGGCCTGATCCCAGGGGATTTGAGTGGAATACTCGGTGCTAATCATTGACAGATGCTAGGGGGGACTGGCAAAAGGGCATGGGTCGTGGATGGGCGTCCACAATAGTCTTAGAAATGCCCCAGGGCTTGGTTTAAGACTGCCGAAGTTTTTTGTGCGAAGCGCACGAAAAATAACTTTTAAAGCAGGCCCTAAGGGATTTGTGCAGGTTCAGGCTGGGGTTCGCCTATTTGAATTCGAATTGGTAATTGTTGCATCCGCTCGTTCAACCATTGCTCAAACAGCTCATCCCGTAGGGTCTGCTGTAGTTGAGGATTCTCTAGGGAAGCGGGTAAAAAGTCTTCAATTCGGAAAAGCCCCCAACGCCCTTCCAATTCTAATGGGCCGATCACGTCACCGGGTTTGGCTAAATCGATGGCCGCTCGCAGAACATCTGGCATACTGCCCCGGCTGACAGGGCCTAACATGCCATTCATCACCCGATCGTCTGTAACGGAATACTCCCGCACCAATTGCTCAAAGGATGCTCCTTCCGCTAATTGGCTTTTCAGTTCATCAGCTAGTTCTGCATTATCAACAATCAGCCGCGACAATACTACGCGATCGAGATATATCTTCCGCTCGATAAAATAGTCTTGCAATCGCGGTTCTGACGAAATTTCCTTCAGTTTTTGCAGCCGAAAATTGTTGGCAATCTGAGCATAAAAGGCTTCAAATGTGGTGTTGTTTTCCGTGAGCCAATTCTGAAATTGTTGCGGCTCAACCAACTTTTGTTGTAAGCGAAAATCAATCACGGCTTGCTCTACAGCCGCAGGGCTAATCTGCAAATCCTGCCGCTGGAGCTCCCGCTCAAGAACAAACTGCCGCACCAGATCCCCAATAAATGGTTCTAATTTACGGCTTGCTTGTAGGTAACGAAAAATCTGGGAAATGGTAATAGGGGTGTCATCAATGGTCAGAAAAGTTTCGGAAGTCATGAATTCGCTGTGGAGGATATCAGCACGTTTATTATGCCCAAAGTTAACGGGGGAGCGTCTGGATCTTTGTAAAAGCTATTGTTCAAAGTCTGCCGTAACTTGAGCTCGAGTGAAGGGCATTTTTGAGTGCTGCGTCACGGGCAGCAGCCAAAAACAATCATTTTGGCGTGTGCAAAGCGCACGCCAAAATAGGCACTTCAGCTAATCCCGAACTGAGGTTACCGTAGGATGGGAGAGTTGTGGTTCAAATGGCACGGCATGGATCCGGTTGATTTGGCGTTTACCCCAGCCCTAGAGCAGGCACAGTTGATTCGGCGGGGGGAGATTTCTCCGTTGGAATTGACAGAGATTTACCTGGAGCGAATTGCTCGGTTGGATCCGAAGATTGGAAGCTTTTTTACGGTGTTGGGCGATCGCGCCCGTCAAGAAGCCCAGGCCAAAACTGAACAGTTAACCCAGTCCCGGCCTGAGGACTTGCCCCCCTTCTTCGGCGTCCCCATCAGCGTGAAGGATCTGATACCGATGGCGGGAGTGCCCTGTAGTTATGGGGTAGGGGTGTTGCGCGATCGCCTGGCCGACGTGAATGCCGGGGTGATCGATCGCTTGCGAGATGCCGGGTTTATTATCTTGGGAAAAACAGCCACAGCCGAACTGGGTTCAACCCCTTACACAGAACCACGGGGGTTTCCTCCAGCCCGTAATCCCTGGCATTTGGATTACACGCCCGGTGGGTCGAGTGGTGGTGCTTCGGCGTCAGTAGCAGCGGGACTCTGTCCTGTGGCTCTAGCAACCGATGGGGCCGGATCGATTCGCGGCCCCGCCTATTGCTGTGGATTGGTCGGGATTAAGCCCTCACGGGGACGGATTTCCCAGGCTCCTCTTGGGGACAAGCTGAGTGGACTGGTCACGGATGGCCCCATGGCTCGGACAGTAGCGGATGCCGCTGCTCTGCTGGATGTGTTGTCAGGTTATCTCCCAGGAGATCCTTATTGGTTACCTGACCCCGAAATTCCTTTTCTGGAAGCAACGCAGAAACCTCTGGGCCAACTGCGGGTGGGATATTTGACGGAGATTCTCCCCATGGGAGCAGCAGACGCAGTGTGTTCAGATGCCGTTCTGCAGACCGTACAACGCCTGGAAGCGCTGGGTTATACTCCCGAACCCATTGCCTTTGACTGCACCGCTCTGGTGGAACCGTTGATTACACTCTGGCGATCTGGGGTGGATATGGGGGTGCCCTGGTTGGTACTAGGCAAATTAAATCGTTGGTTGTTAAGGCGAGCGCGACGCATTTCAGGGGGGATGTATCTGCGGGCGGTGATGCAGGTGCAGACAGTGGCGCGGCGACTGGCCATGCAGCTAGAGCCCTACGATGTGGTGGTGATGCCGGTGTACTTGCATCACACCATCAAGGTGGGGGAATGGGCTAAATTACCCCCCGCAAAAATATTTGATCACATTGTTCAATGGGTGGCTCCGGCTCCAGCCATCAATGCGATGGGGGCACCTGCGATCGCCCTTCCTACAGGCTTTGCTCCCAATGGCCTGCCGACAGGGGTGCAGCTTGTGGGGCGCATAGCAGACGAGGCCACGTTAATATCCCTCGCTGCTCAGTTGGAGGCCGCTCACCCCTGGCATCAATATCGGCCAGCGATCGCCGTGGAGTAAACCTCTAATTGTTCAAGGTCGTTCAGATTGCGTAGGCTAAGTTTACGCAAAGAAGGGCGATAGCGTGTTCAGAGGCAGGTCTTAGCCCTGTCTCTGAATAAGCTTTGTGTTCACGGCGGTAACAGCTAAAACACGTTTAGCGCTGAGCCTGTTGCAGCATTTGATTGGCACTATTTGCCCAGGTGCTATTCCCCTGAGCGTTAAAGAGGTCACGGGCATATTGGAAAACCCGTTGTGCTTCGCTGTACTTCTGCTGTTGCAAAAAGACGAGCCCTGCTCCGTAGTAAGCGTTGGCATAGTTGGGGTTGGACTGAGCAGAGCGCCGGAAGAAGCCCAATGCCGTTTCCAGGTCGCCTTGCTGAAACTGAAGACTGCCCAGGCTATAGAGGGCTTCTGCATAGTTTGAGTTGAGCTGAACCGCCCGCTGAAATGTGTTTATAGCCCGTTCGGTCTGACCCTGCTCCTGATAAATCAGACCAATGTGATAGAAGGATTCGGGGGCATTAGGGCTGAGGCGAGCGGCTTCTAAAAATTCTCCCAAAGCAGCATCACGGTTGCCCTGAAGTCGATACACCAGGCCCAGATTATAGCGAGCCAGGCCCATGTTGGGGTCTAACTGGGCGGCGCGTTGTAAATACTGGCGGGATAGATCCAGGTTATTGCCTTCTAGCAAAGCGGCCCCCAGATTAGCGAAGGCCAGCGCAAAGGTCGGGTCCGCCTGGGTGGCCTGGTAAAAGGCATCTGCGGAAGCTTGCAGGTCTCCCCGCTGGCGTAGGGCCAGACCCAGGTTGTAGTGGGCAGGTGCCAGGCTGGGATTAAGTTGCGTGGCCTGGCGAAAGGTGGCGATCGCCGTGTCTAATTGCTGCTGCTGAACTTGCCGAATCCCCTGATTGAGCAGTTGCTCGGCGGTTGCGGGTTGAGCCTGGGCCAGAGTGATAGGCAGAGGTGCAGCCAAAGTTGGCAGGCCAGCAATCATCACGACCGAACTCAACAGCCACGTCCACAGCGGGCGAACCATACCTTGTGCTCCATTGCATCGGGCGATAGAAACTGATTACCAAGGATAGCGTAATCAAGCCCTGACAGATTGCTAAGAATACTAAATGTAGCCAATAGACTTCTTGTATGAATTGTTGCGCGGCTTCGTCGTGCAACAATCCATGGCCCAAAAAACGGTTTATGCAGGAGGTCTGATGTTGAAGAGCGTGGGAGTAAAATCTTTACCCTCTTTGGATGTTGTGATTATGGACGACGGGGACGACGTTGACGAACGCGCTCGGCCTTGCTGCGCTCGTAGGCGATTAACCGACCATAGAATTCGTGTTTGCTCAAGTTCATTGACAGATAAACGTGGCGGCGCGGATGCCCAAATCCTTTACGCCGGAAGAACTTGATGGCAGGCTCATTGGCTGGATCGGTGTCCACCAGCATGAACCGTACCCCTTCCTCGATCATGCGTTCGACTAAGCCATCCACCAGGCGATCGGCAATGCCCTGACGCTGAAACCGAGGGTCTACCCCCAGCCAGATGATATAGCCGTAAACCCAGGTGGCCTTGCTGATGATGGTGCCCAGTATGAAGCCAGCGAGATGCCCCTCTACCTCGGCTACCAGGCAATATTCTGGATCGGTATTAAACTGCCCTACCACTTCCCATTCATCCCAGGTGCGGTAGAGGGTTGGGTAGAGGTTGCTGGTAAAAAGGGCATCTCCCAGGTGATAAACCGGGGCAAGGTCGTCGATCGCCATCTCCCGGATCATCACTTCTAGAGGTGATTCGGGAGGCGGGCCAGAGGTGTCAGACGACATAGAGAGTAACGAGTCCGTGGATAGAGGGAGTAAGGCACAACAAGCATCTTACTCTCTTCCATTATTCAGGACGGATACGGTTTTGTTTTTGATAGGGCGACAGCTTGCACCTGGCACAACCAAAATCCTGGTTTAACCGCCATCTCTCGATTAAGCGGGCACTTCTACACGATCGCTTCCCGCCAGGCCAAATGCAGCATGCACGGTTTGCAATGCCCGCACCCCATCCTCCTCGGAAACCAGGCAACTCACCTTAATCTCAGAGGTGGCAATCATTTGAATGTTGATACTTTCGCGGGCGATCGCCTCAAACATATGAGCCGCGACCCCAGGGCGACCGACCATGCCGATGCCGACAATGCTAACTTTGGCGATCGCCGTATCCACGGTCACTTCCCCAAAGCCCATATCTTTGGCGGCGGCTTCGAGTAGTTCGCGAGCCATTTCTGCATCCAGTCGCGCGACGGTAAAGGCAATATCGCGGGTGACGATGCCATTCACCCAACGGCACCGCTGGGATTGAATGATCATGTCAACGCTGATGTTATGTTGTGCCAGCAGCGCGAAGATGCGAGCGGCGAGGCCGGGGCGGTCGGGCACATGGCGAATAGCCAGACGAGCCTGGTTGCGATCGAGCGCGGCTCCCCGTACAGGAGGTTGGTTTGGGTCGTGATGGGCATAGCCCAGGTTAGAGGGGGACGAGGTCAGCTCAAAGGCATTGCAGAGGGCAACGATCGCGCGATCGCAATCCGACTCAGGAATAGCACAGCTCACCTGCACTTCAGAGGTGGAGATCATTTCAATGTTCACCCCGGCGGCTGCCAGGGTTTCGAACATCCGTGCGGCTACCCCCGGACGGCCGATCATCCCGGCACCAGAAATACTCACCTTCGCCATGTCCCGATCAACCATTACTTCTGCTTCACCCGAGGCTGGGTCGGGGTCGTAGCGGAGGGCAGGGGCGATCGCCTGAGCGACTGCTTCAGCTCGGTTCAGCGAAGGCTTGGTAACCGTAAAGGCAATATCGTTGAGGTTGCCTTCGTGAACCGATTGAATAATCAGATCGACGTCCAAATCCTGCTGAGCGATTTCGCGGAACAGACGAGCGGCGATGCCGGGGCGATCGGGTACCCGCAGCATGGCGACCTTGGCCTGATCGGTGTCAAAGGCGACTGCATCAACGGGCTGAGCAATTTCGAGGCCATCGAGCGATCGCGGCTTTGGCGCGGGGGATACTACCCGCGTGCCGGGGTCATCCGTCCAACTGGAACGTACCACTAACATGACGCCGTAGTTGCGGGCAATTTCCACAGAGCGCGGATGGAGTACCTTGGCCCCCAGGCTGGCCAGTTCCAGCATTTCGTCAGCAGTAATTTCATCCATTAATTGGGCGTCAGGCACCAATCGAGGATCCGCCGTCAAAATGCCAGGCACATCCGTGTAGATCTCGCAGGCGTCTGCTTTCAGGGCAGCGGCCAGGGCTACGGCAGAGGTATCGGAACCACCGCGCCCTAGAGTCGTAATCTCAAAGTTCTCCAGGCTGCTAATGCCCTGGAAGCCAGCTACTACTACAACCTCACCATTATTTAGATGACGTTCCAGGCGATCGGTTTCAATGCTCAAAATGCGGGCGCGGGTGTGGGTAGCTTCGGTTACAATTCCCACCTGTGCTCCAGTGAGGGAAACGGCGGGCTGCCCCAACTCGTGAAGGGCCATGCTCAGAAGGGCGATCGTCACCTGCTCCCCGGTGGAGAGCAGCATATCCATTTCGCGGCGACTGGGGTTACTAGAAATATCGTGGGCTAGCTTCACCAGGCCATCTGTTGTTTTACCCATGGCCGAAACGACCACCACAACGGAGTTTCCTGCCTTCGCCGTATCAACCACCCGTTGGGCGACCGCCTGAATGCGCTCGACCGACCCAACGGAGGTACCCCCGTATTTCTGAACTATCAGTGCCATAGCTTTGAATAAAAATGCCTCCGATCACGTTATCAGATCCCGGAGGGTTTATGGGGGTAATTTATAGGGTGTCAGCAATTCTCAGTATAGGCATCAAAGCCAAGAGTTCACGCCCGTAGGGCGTGAACTCTTGGCTTTGATGCCCGAAAACCGCGCGCCTTTGGCGCGCGGTTTTCGGGCCTGATTTCAAAATGAGAATTGCTGATAGGGTGTGAAGCGCAGGACATTGCAATAACCTGAAGCGCCCATCTTTAGCGTGCGGTTCACATACGCAAAAACGAGCATTTTCGGGCCGTGTAAGGCGTCATCCTCAAGAATGCTGTTCATCCAAACTGAGGTTGAATAGGACGGTGAAGCTGAACCGCTCTAAAGGATGAGCTTTTATCTACACTATCCCGGTTTAAAAGGGGGTGTTGTATGGTATGGGAAATCAATGTTTCGTCGATAGCCCCCATGAACGCTAACAAACTAAACTTCCTTAATAATCAGCAGTCTGTGGCGATGGTTATTACCAATCTCCATGAGCTTTTCAAGGATAATTACTCCCATTACAAAATTGAGCGTAGCCGCCTGGTAAGTCAGTTGGAAACAGCCGAGGCTGAAGAGCAAGGGCGCATTCAGCAAGCGTTGAAAGACATCGAAGGAGAAATTGCCATCTACGGTGTTTTGCAGGATGCTCTCTCCATCGCCGATCGCGTCATCCACACGCGCACCGTTATGGGTGAATTAGGCCCTGACAGCGATGTTTATCGCGTTCATCACAATACGCCAGTGTCCTAACAAAGCGAATACCCCTAGCCCTTTTGCTTGGAGCACAAGAAAAGGTTTAGTGCAAAACACCAACCTTTTTCTACGTCCTGCCTAAAAGGGCTACACCCCTATCTTGTACTAAGGAGGTTTCTGCATAAGAATCTGCCCAGGATGTTGGTGCTTTGCCCGCTTCGCGGGCAAAGCACCAACATCCTGGGGGTAATTTCATTGTTGGAAATCTCCTAAGCCTCACGGCTCAGTGCTTATGTTTCTAAGTGAATAGGGTGGGGTGAAAGGGGCACGAAGTCCCCTTTCACCCCACCCTATTCACCTGTCTAGGACATTACTTAATACTTATCTGCCGCTTTGACTGCTTTCTTGTAAATCGGCAATGAGCACATTAATCCGTTCCGCTACATCTGCCCGGGCTTCGGGTTCCGTGTCATGCAGAAATACTTCTAGTACAAACCAGCGACATAGCTCAGGATTTACCAGCACCAATCGCAAAATAATCTGGTTGAGTATCTCCGTCACCAACGCGTCGGGTAGGCGACGAATCTGGTCACGAATCACCAGTCCATCAGCCATGTCACGGGTCTCGCCCACCTTCACGACCGCCTGAAAAACAGCTTCGACCAGGGTTTGAAATTCGTCTGTTTGTGAGGTCAAAAATGGACATCCATCATACAAACAATACCTCATCATCGAATAAAACGGAACGCTCCGGTATCTATCTTTAGAGAGAGGTGTGGGTGTACGAATTTTGAGGAAGGTATGTCTGGAGACTGAGGCGGGTGATCGCCTTAAGGGCGGATGATCCCCTCAGGGGGGTTGTATACAGCCCTATCTTTGGGCATGGCTCGACTCTCCCGGCAACCGCACCCGTCACCGCTCTTTGCGACACCCTTATGCCAACTGCACAAGCCTCCAGCGACTCCACTATTGATCTTGATCTCAAGCAACTTCTGAGCGTCTTAACGGAAGTTAAAAAGGGCAATTTCGCCATACGAATGCCGGTTGATCAAACCGGAATCGCCGGAAAGATAGCAGATACTCTCAACGACATTATTGAAAAGAATGAGCAGATGACGACGGAGCTGGAACGCATCAGCACCGTTGTGGGTAAAGAGGGAAAAATCAACGAGCGGGCATCGCTGGGTCAAGCGCGGGGTTCCTGGAAAGCTTGTGAGAAATCCATCAACACTCTAATTGTTGACCTTGTTCAACCGATGGCGGAGATTACCCGAGTCATTCGAGCGGTGGCGAACGGGAATTTGACGCAATCTATTCCGACCGAGCTGGAGGGGCGATCGCTTCAGGGGGAATTCCTCCAAACCGCCCAGATCGTTAACACGATGGTGGATCAGCTCCAGTCCTTCGCCTCTGAGGTAACGCGGGTTGCGCGGGAAGTGGGAACGGAAGGAAAGCTGGGTGTGCAAGCGGAAGTCCGCGGGGTGGCGGGTACGTGGAAGGACTTGACGGACTCGGTAAACTCCATGGCGGGCAACTTGACAGCCCAGGTGCGGAACATTGCCGAGGTGACGACGGCGGTGGCGAACGGTGACCTCTCTAAGAAAATTACCGTAGATGTAAAAGGCGAGATCCTAGAGCTGAAGAACACGATCAACGTGATGGTGGACCAGCTCAACTCCTTCGCGTCTGAGGTAACCCGGGTTGCGCGGGAAGTAGGGACGGAAGGAAAACTGGGTGTGCAGGCCCAGGTGCCCGGAGTGGCTGGAACCTGGAAAGACTTGACGGATTCGGTAAACCTGATGGCGGGCAACCTGACCGCCCAGGTGCGGAACATTGCCGAAGTAACGACGGCGGTAGCGAACGGTGACCTCTCCAAGAAAATTACGGTAGACGTAAAAGGCGAAATTCTTGAGCTGAAGAACACGGTCAACATCATGGTGGACCAGCTCAACTCCTTCGCCTCGGAGGTAACGCGGGTTGCGCGGGAAGTAGGGGCAGACGGGAAGCTGGGCGGCCAAGCGGAAGTGCGGGGTGTTGCAGGTACGTGGAAAGACCTCACGGACTCGGTAAACTTCATGGCGGGTTCGTTGACAGCGCAAGTACGAAACATCGCCGAGGTGACGACGGCGGTGGCGAACGGCGACCTCTCCAAGAAGATTACGGTAGATGTAAAAGGTGAAATTCTGGAGCTGAAGAACACGATCAACACGATGGTGGACCAGCTCAACTCCTTTGCGTCTGAGGTAACGCGGGTTGCGCGGGAAGTAGGAACGGAAGGAAAACTGGGGGTACAAGCCGAAGTACCGGGAGTTGCCGGAACCTGGAAGGACTTGACGGATAACGTGAACCTGATGGCCGGTAACCTGACCGGACAGGTGCGAAACATTGCCGAAGTTGCGACGGCGATCGCCAACGGCGACCTCTCCAAGAAGATTACGGTAGACGTAAAAGGCGAGATTTTCGAACTGAAGAACACCATCAACATCATGGTGGACCAGCTCAACTCCTTCGCCTCGGAGGTAACGCGGGTGGCCCGAGAAGTAGGTGCCGAAGGAAAGCTGGGGGGTCAAGCGGAAGTACGCGGGGTGGCCGGTACGTGGAAAGACCTGACGGACTCGGTAAACTTCATGGCCGGTTCGCTGACAGCCCAGGTGCGGAACATCGCGGAAGTAACGACGGCGGTGGCGAACGGCGACCTCTCTAAGAAAATCACCGTAGATGTAAAAGGCGAGATTCTGGAGCTGAAGAACACGATCAACGTGATGGTGGACCAGCTCAACTCCTTCGCCTCTGAGGTAACGCGGGTTGCCCGAGAGGTGGGAACGGAAGGAAAGCTGGGGGTACAAGCGGAGGTACGCGGGGTTGCGGGTACGTGGAAAGACCTCACGGACTCGGTAAACTCCATGGCCGGAAACCTGACGGCCCAGGTGCGGAACATTGCCGAAGTAACGACGGCGGTGGCGAACGGCGACCTCTCCAAGAAAATTACGGTAGATGTAAAAGGCGAGATTCTGGAGCTGAAGAACACGATCAACACGATGGTGGATCAGCTCAGCTCCTTCGCCTCTGAGGTAACCCGAGTCGCTCGTGAGGTAGGAACGGAAGGAAAACTCGGTGTACAAGCGGAAGTACGCGGGGTGGCCGGAACCTGGAAAGACCTCACGGATAACGTGAACTCGATGGCGGGCAACCTGACGGCCCAGGTACGGAACATCGCAGAAGTTGCGACGGCGATCGCCAACGGCGACCTCTCCAAGAAGATTACCGTGCAGGTAAAAGGCGAAATCTTCGAGCTGAAGAACACCATCAACATCATGGTGGACCAGCTCAGCTCCTTTGCTTCTGAGGTAACGCGGGTTGCCCGAGAAGTAGGTGCGGAAGGAAAACTCGGTGTGCAAGCCGATGTACGCGGTGTAGCCGGAACCTGGAAAGACCTCACGGACTCGGTGAACTTCATGGCGGGTTCGCTAACAGCCCAGGTACGAAACATCGCAGCGGTGACGACGGCGGTGGCGAATGGCGACTTATCTAAGAAGATTACGGTCGACGTAAAAGGTGAAATTCTGGAGCTGAAAAACACGGTCAACACGATGGTGGACCAGCTCAACTCCTTTGCTTCTGAGGTGACAAGGGTTGCCCGAGAAGTAGGTGCCGAAGGAAAACTGGGTGTGCAAGCGGAAGTGCGAGGGGTGGCCGGAACGTGGAAAGACCTCACGGACTCGGTGAACTTCATGGCGGGTTCGCTAACAGCCCAGGTGCGGAACATCGCGGAAGTGACGACGGCGGTGGCGAACGGCGACTTGTCCAAGAAGATCACCGTGGATGTAAAAGGGGAGATTTTGGAGCTGAAGAACACCATCAATATCATGGTGGACCAGCTCAACTCCTTCGCCTCCGAGGTAACCCGGGTTGCCCGAGAAGTGGGAACGGAAGGAAAACTGGGGGTACAGGCGCAGGTACCCGGAGTAGCCGGAACCTGGAAAGACCTGACGGACTCGGTAAACTCCATGGCCGGCAACCTGACAGCCCAGGTACGGAACATCGCGGAGGTGGCAACGGCGATCGCCAACGGCGACCTCTCCAAGAAGATTACGGTAGATGTGCGCGGTGAGATTTACGAGCTGAAAAACACCATCAACATCATGGTGGACCAGCTCAGCTCCTTCGCCTCAGAGGTAACGCGGGTTGCGCGGGAAGTAGGTACCGAAGGGAAACTGGGTGGACAGGCGTTAGTGACCGGGGTTGCGGGTATCTGGAAAGACCTCACGGACAACGTGAACTCCATGGCCGGTAACCTCACCGCCCAGGTACGAGGCATCGCGAAAGTGGTAACGGCGGTGGCGAACGGTGACCTGAAGCGGAAGCTGATGCTCGACGCGAAGGGTGAAATCGAAACCCTGGCTGACACGATCAACGAGATGATCGATACGCTGGCGACCTTTGCCGACCAGGTAACCACCGTGGCCCGCGAGGTGGGAATCGAAGGAAAACTGGGAGGTCAGGCGAAGGTACCGGGTGCGTCGGGAACCTGGCGTGACTTGACGGACAACGTAAACGAACTGGCGGCGAATCTAACCACCCAGGTACGAGCGATCGCCGAGGTGGCAACCGCGGTAACCAAGGGTGACCTGACCCGATCCATTGCGGTGGAAGCCCAGGGCGAGGTGGCGATCCTGAAGGACAACGTGAACCTGATGATCGCCAACCTGCGCGAAACAACGCAGAAGAACACCGAGCAGGACTGGCTCAAAACCAACCTGGCGAAGTTCACCCGAATGCTGCAAGGCCAACGGGATTTGGAAACGGTGTCGAAGCTCATCCTGTCGGAACTGGCTCCACTGGTATCCGCTCAGCATGGCGTGTTCTACTTACTGGAAACCAGCGAAATCCATCCTCCCTTCCTGAAGCTGTTGAGCACCTATGCTTACCGCGAACGGAAGAATTTAGCCAACCGCTTCTATCTGGGCGAAGGTTTAGTCGGGCAGTGTGCCCTGGAAAAAGAGCGGATTCTGATTACCGAAGTTCCAGCCGACTACATCAGAATCAGCTCGGGTCTGGGCGAAGCACCGCCGATGAACGTGGTCGTACTGCCTGTACTGTTTGAAGGTCAGGTCACGGCGGTCATAGAGCTAGCTTCCTTCAACCGCTTCAACGAAATCCACCTGACGTTCTTCGACCAACTAACGGAAAGTATCGCCATCGTTCTAAACACGATCGCCGCCAGCATGAGAACGGAGGAGCTGCTGAAGCAATCCCAATCTCTGGCGGAAGAGCTACAAAGTCAGCAGTCAGAGTTAACCGAAACCAACAAGCGACTGGAGCAACAGGCCCAATCCCTGAAGGCGTCGGAAGAACTGCTGAAGAACCAGCAGGAGCAATTGCAACAAACCAACGAAGAGTTGCAAGAAAAAGCCGAACTGCTGGCCCTCCAGAACCGTGAGGTGGAACGGAAGAACAGTGAGATTGAGCAGGCGCGGCGATCGCTCGAAGAGAAAGCCGAACAGCTCGCTCTTACCTCCAAGTACAAGTCCGAGTTTCTGGCCAATATGTCCCACGAACTTCGGACACCGCTCAACAGCTTGCTCATCCTGGCCCGGCTGCTGTCCGATAACAGTGACGGCAACCTCACCATTAAGCAGGTGGAGTACAGCCAGACCATCTACTCCGCCGGTAACGACCTGTTAGGGCTAATCAACGACATCTTAGACCTGGCGAAGATCGAGTCCGGCACCATTTCGGTGGAAGCCGAGCAGATGCTGTTTACCGACCTGCACATTCACCTGGAGCGCACCTTCCGTCAGGTGGCGATCGATCGCAAGCTGGAGTTTCACTTACGCTTCGACGAGTACCTGCCCCGCACCATGCACACCGACGCGAAGCGGCTGCAACAGGTGTTGAAGAATTTGCTGGCGAATGCCTTCAAGTTTACGGAACGAGGCCATGTCGCCTTGGAGATCAGCGCCGTCAAGCAGGGCTGGAGCCCCGAGAACGACATTCTCAACCGGGCAGGCCAGGTGATTGCCTTTGCTGTTACCGATACGGGTATTGGCATCGCCACCGAAAAGCAGCAAATCATTTTCGAGGCCTTCCAGCAGGAGGATGGCACCACCAGCCGTCGCTATGGTGGCACCGGGTTGGGGCTCTCCATCAGCCGAGAAATTGCTCAGTTGCTTGGGGGTGAAATTCGCCTCCATAGCGAACTAGGTCAGGGCAGCACCTTCACCCTTTACCTACCGCTGGTCTACCCTGGAATGCCTGAGCAATCTCATGGAAGCGATAACGGCATGGCCAACGGAAACGGGTCGGGCCGACGGTTAGACGGTGACTCCCGACGGTTCTCATCCATGGGAACTCTGCCGATCGCCCCAGCGCCGACGGCTCCTCCGGAAATACTGCCCCCGTTGCCTACAAATCTCAGCGTCCCCAGTTCAGACCCGTTGATTGATGACGATCGCATTTCCATCGAACCCGAGGATAGCGTTCTGTTAATCATCGAAGACGACCTCAACTTTGCCCGTATCCTTTTGGATCTGTCGCGACAGCAAGGGTTTAAGGGGCTCGTTGCAACCCGAGGGGATGTGGGTCTGGAAATGGCACGGGAATTCCAACCCACGGCCATCATGCTCGACATTCGCCTGCCCATTCTGGATGGCTGGACGGTGTTGAACTACCTCAAGCACGATCCGGCTACCCGCCATATCCCTGTCCACATCATGACGGTGGAGGATGGCTGCGATCGCGGTCTGCGTCAGGGGGCGATCGCCTACCTGCAAAAGCCCATCAGCAGTGATTCTCTACACAATGCCCTGGCGAACCTGAAGGAATTTGTGGAGCGCCCTGTGAAGCAGTTGTTGATTGTCGAGGATGACGACATTCAACGTCAGAGCTTGGTGGATTTGATCGGCCATGGTGACGTTGTAACCACCGCCGTTAGTAATGGGGCCGAAACCCTGGAAGCCCTCCGCTCCCAAGCCTTCGACTGCCTCGTGCTGGATCTGATGCTGCCAGATATGAATGGCTTTGAGCTAATCGAGCAGATCAAGCGAGAACCCATTGCCGGACGGATGCCCATTATTATCTACACCGGCAAAGAGTTAAGCCCTCAGGAGGAAACCGAATTACGTAGACTTTCCGATACTTTAATACTGAAGGGAGTGCGATCGCCTGAACGTTTGCTAGATGAAACCGCACTCTTCCTCCATCGGGTACAGTCCAAACTGCCCGAACCACAACGGCAAATGCTGGAACAGTTGCGTCGTAATGACCCCGTATTGGCCGGTAAGAAAGTGCTGATCGTCGACGACGACGTGCGCAACATCTTCGCCCTCACCAGTATGTTGGAACGCCATCAAATGGAGGTAATCTACGCCGAAAACGGGCGAGATGGTATCGCCGCTCTCCAAAGCAACCCCGATGTGGACGTGGTGTTGATGGACATCATGATGCCGGAAATGGATGGCTACGAAACCATGCGATCCATTCGAGACATGAGCCAGTTTTCAGATCTCCCCATGATTGCCTTGACCGCTAAAGCAATGAAGGGCGATCGCGAAAAATGCATCGAGGCTGGAGCCACGGACTACATCCCCAAACCCGTGGAAATTGAGCAACTGCTCTCTCTCCTCCGCATCTGGCTCTGCCAATCCGTCAAATAACTCCCCGCAGGGGGCAGGGAGTTCCCTCACTCCCGCGCCCCCTTGCGCCCCGGCCCTGACCCATCCGCTGCCAACGACCACTTTATTCCCGCCTATTATGGTTTCTGACTCCAAGGTCAACATTCTCTTAGTGGACGATCACAACGAAAACCTGATCGCCCTGGAGGCCATCCTTTCGGGGATGGGGCAGAATCTGGTGAAAGCTCATTCCGGGGAAGAAGCCTTTCGGTGTCTACTCAAGCAAGACTTTGCGGTGATTCTGCTGGATGTGCAGATGCCGGGGATGGATGGGTTTGAAACAGCGTCGTTGATTCGCCAGCGGGAGCGATCGCAACACACCCCTATCATTTTCATCACTGCGTTTAATACCAACGATATGTGGCAGATGAAGGGCTACTCCCTGGGAGCGGTAGATTACCTTCTGAAGCCCATCGATCCGGTCATTCTGGTTTCCAAAGTGACTGTCTTTGTAGAACTGTTTAAGAAGACTCAGGAAGTAGAACGGCAGGCGGCTGAGCTATCTGCCCAAAAGATTGAAATTATCCGCGAGCAATTAGCGCGACAACAAGCCGAAGCCGCTAACCGCTTGAAAGATGAGTTTTTGGCGATCGTCTCTCACGAACTGCGCACCCCCCTCAATTCCATTCTGGGCTGGGCTAAGCTGTTAGAAACCAAACAGTTTGATCCAGAGACGACTCAGCGGGCTCTGGAAGTTATCAGCCGCAATGCCCAGTCTCAGGCTCAATTGGTGGAAGATATTCTGGATGTGGCTCGGCTGATGCGAGGCAAGCTATGTTTGTCCCGCAAACCCCTCGATCTGAATATCCTGGTTTCTGCGGAAATTGAGTCGATGCGGGTATTGGCCGAAGCTAAAGGCGTTCAGATTAAAAAACAATTTCCTTCCTCCCCTTGCAAGGTGTCGGGTGACATAGAGCGGCTTCAGCAAATTGTGCGCAATCTGGTGTCTAATGCCATTAAGTTCACACCCGAGGGCGGAATTATTGAGGTCGTGCTGTCTGTTCTCCCCAACCAAGCTGGGTCGAACACCCCCTTACTTCTGGGTCCACAGCCCGATCAAGAGGCGATCTCTGCCGTGGCTCAAATTACGGTCAAAGATAATGGTGTGGGCATTCAGCCAGAATTTCTACCCTACATCTTTGAGTACTTCCGGCAGGCTGATTCGTCTTCCACTCGTTCTCACGGTGGTCTGGGATTAGGGTTGGCGATTGTCCGTCAGTTAGTCGACTTGCACAATGGACGGATTGAGGTCGCCAGCGGTGGATCGGGCAAAGGCTCAACCTTTACGGTTTACTTACCGATGGCTGCCTCGGTTCAGGATGTGACTCCAGATTCGCCAGTTCCTACTTACCACTACAATTCGGTTGATGTACCGACCCTCGAACGCGTTTCTGTATTAGTGGTTGATGATAACGGTGACAACCGCGCATTTCTGATAGCGGTACTTGAACAAGCCAAAGCTCAAGTGACGGCCGTTGCTTCCGCTCAGGACGCCATCGACTACCTGCAAGACCATCGCCCCGATATCCTGTTGAGTGACATCGCCATGCCCGAAGAGGATGGCCTCAGCCTGATCCAGCGTATTCGCCAGTGGGAACAGGGTCAGGGGTACAACATCCCAGCGATCGCCCTCAGTGCCTATACCAAACAAGAAGACCAGCGCGAAGCGATCGCTGCCGGATTCCATCACTTTCTTCCCAAACCTGTCGAACCCAAAGATCTGATTCAGGCGATCGGTCAACTAACCACCCTTAAAACCCTGCCGCAACGATAGAAACTATTGAGGGTCTACGCTTCATTGTATGAGGGAGGCGCTGCACACCCCTCTTTTGGAGCATCTATAGCAATGTGCAAGTGCGTTAAGTACAGCAACGGTGGTGTGGGGCACGAAGTGCCCCACACCACCGTACTTAATCAACCCGCACATTGCTGTAGCTAATTGCGCCACTATCTCAACCCACTCATCGGGTTGAGCCAGCTTGTGTAGATGAGCTTCGAATCCAGCAGCCAAAGCCTTTTCCCGATCCTCTCCCAAATATGCTGTAATCGCGGCAGCAGGAATAGGTCTGCCTTGTTTCAACTCCATGGCTCGCACCTGGCGAATCAGCGTGTAGCCATCTCCTCCAGGCATATAGTTTCATGTCCTACGCGGGGAAAATCAAACCATATTTGAAGGTGGAGAGTGCCCAGTAACCCACTTTCGAACCAATCTAAAGTGTTCATTGTAGTGTCCGTAGAGCTAGCTTCCTTCGCTAGCTCCACGGGCACTACTTCACCAAGAAAAGCACCTGTTGAATGAGCAACGAAATTCAACAGGTGTTCTGTACGGTTCTGTTCGTATCACTAAAAATGTTGGCAGATTATATTTTTCGCATGAAGCATACTGAGAAAATGCGTTTCTCCATCACGAACTGGGCATCCTGTAAGACGATCATGTTTGTCCCTGAGCAGGTTGGATACAAGCCATCGTCGGTATTGTGAGGAAACATGTTCAGGCTGCATGTGCTGCTTTGGTACGAAAACGGGAGGTGTGAAATCATCCATGCTGTCGGTTTTGTCCCTAATGGTGATGCATGCCGCTATATCATGCATAACAGCGCGTAAGGGTGTCGTGATATGAGGGAGGGGAGCGGCATGGCTGGACAAAGCCAAGTTCTAGAGATGATCGCCCAGGGGGCGATTCTGCCCGCAGTCCTTGCATCGATTGCTCAGCTTGTTGAATCCCAGGGGCAGGATTTGTATTGTTCCTTTGCGTTGGTCGATGAAGATGGCCAGCGATTACACCTGGGCGCGGCCCCCAGTTTTCCAGAACGTTACTGGGAGGAAATTGGTAGTATATCGGTTGCTCCAGCGACGGGGCCATGCGGTGCTGCTGTCTACTGGAAAGCTTCCATCATCGCAGACGATATTCGTACCGACTTTCGCTGGCCTCACCTGCGTGAGGTTGCCTTGAACTATGGGTTACGAGCCTGCTGGTCTACCCCCATCCTGAGTATGGAAGGGCAGCCTTTGGCAACCTTTGCGATTTACCACCCCTACCCCCGTCGACCAACTCAACATCATGGATACCTCATTTCTCAGGCTACCCATTTGGCCCGTGTTGCCATTGAAAAGCATCGAGCTGAGGTAAAGGCTCAGAGAGCTGCCCAAGCCCTGGAAGACGCAAACAATGTGCTGGAACTGCGGGTGGCTGAGCGTACCCGAGAGTTGTCTGCTCTAGTGGGGCGCTTGCATCAGGAGATTAACGAGCGCAAACAAGCTGAAGCGGCCCTCCGTCAGAGCGAAGCTACAAATCGTGCGTTAATTGCGGCAATTCCCGATATGCTGATTCGTACTCGCAATGATGGGACGTATCTCAATATTCTGGGGCGCGATCGCTTCACCGTTCATAATAATGAACAGTTTTTAGAAAATACGAATGTCTATGATTCTTTGCCTCCCCAGCTAGCCCAGGCCCGGATGCAGCACATTCACAATGCGCTAGAAACGGGTGAAGTTCAACGCTATGAACAACGATTTAACACGAATGGCCAGGTGCAGGACGAAGAAGTGCGGGTGGTCGTAAGTGGTGAAGATGAGGTACTCATTATTGTTCGGGATATTACTAACCTGAAACAAGTGGAGAATGCCTTATACCAGAGTGAAGTACGAAATCGAGCTTTAATCAACGCACTTCCCGATCTGATGATTCGGATGAGCCGAGATGGGGTGTATTTAGATTTTATTCCGGCTAAAAGTTTCAGACACATTCTCGGTGGCTTGGATGTGATCGGCAAAAAAGTCTTTGATGTGCTGCCTCCTGCACTGGCGCAGCAGCGGATGGAATATGTTGAAAAAGCGCTTCAGACGGGAGAAACTCAGGTTTACGAACATCAGTTTTTAGTCGCCGGAGAACTGCAAGCAGAAGAAACGCGGATTGCCGTGTGCGGGGAGGATGAGGTTCTGGTGATTGTGCGAGACATTAGCGATCGCAAACGCGTAGAAGAGAAAGAACGCCAGAAGGCCTTAGCTCTAGAACAAGCCCTGCGAGAGCTTCAGCTGACCCAAACCCAGCTCATCCAAACTGAGAAGATGTCGAGCTTAGGGCAATTGGTGGCAGGGGTTGCCCATGAAATTAATAATCCGGTTAATTTCATCTACGGCAACATCGTTTACATGAATGACTATGTCGACAATTTATTAAAGTTAGTCAGTTATTATCAGCAATCCTACCCTCAGCCTGCGCCTCTCGTGGCGAATTATCTAAAGGATATTGATTTTGGGTTTCTTCAGGAAGACTTACCCAAAACCCTGACATCCATGAAAGTAGGAGCCGATCGCATTCGTCAGATTGTGCTGTCATTGCGTAACTTCTCCCGCCTGGAAGAATCTGCAATGAAGCCTGTCGATATCCATGAAGGGTTGGATAGCACATTGCTGATTTTGCAACATCGATTCCGTCCTCAATTTACCCTTACGGGTATTCAGCTCGTAAAAGAGTATGCTGAGCTACCCAAAGTAGAATGCCTGGCGGGGCAGATCAATCAGGTGTTTATGAATATTTTGGTGAATGCTTTGGATGCTCTGGATGAAGCCTACGAGCGATCGGTTGATCAGCCTGCCATCCACCCCGGTGAAGTGCGCATTCGCACAGAAGTCAGCCGAGATGGATGGGTTGCCATTCGCATTGCCGATAATGGACCGGGGATGAGTGAGGAAATACGATCGCACATCTTCGATCCCTTCTACACCACTAAACCCGTAGGTAAGGGTACTGGGTTAGGCCTCTCCATCAGCTACCAGATTATCGTTGAAAAACATAAGGGAACCCTTCACTGTGTTTCTATTCCTGAGCAGGGCACAGAATTTATCATTGAAATTCCAATCTGTGCGACAGCCTCTTGATCGAAGATGGGAACGGCTATTGAATATTAAAGGTTGCCCTGTACAGCACGAGCAATACTGCACGTATGAGAAAGAATCCGCCCTATTGCATTCACCGTTTCTAAATGAATGGCGCTGGCATCGAGGCTGATAGGAGTGCCAGAAGTCAGATTTTGTAGATGGCGTAGATGAATATCCCGTTTAATTTCGTTGAGGTGCTGTCGATGGGAAAGAACTTCATTGGCGATCGCTACATCCTGGGTAGCCAGCCCGGCTAAGACCTGTTGCAGTAACCCTACCACCTCACGATGGTAAGCCACTACATCGCTCCATTCGGGTTGAGCAAAGGCAATTTGCTTTCGTCGTTTGCGTCGAGCAAGCCGCATAAGTTGGCGATCGATAATATCGCCAATGGCTTCGAGTTCTGTACTGATATGCAGCAGGGATAATTCCCGTTGTGCTTGCTCATCGGTCAACGTCTCATCATTTAATTGAATGAGATAGTTTTTGATTGCAGTTTCTAAGTCGTCGAGTTGATCATCCAGTTTGCCAATGCGTTTGGGTAAATTCTCTGTGCTCTCATCAAAGGCCTGAATGCTGAGTTGCAACATTTCCGTCGCGAGGTCCGCCATCCGTAAGACTTCTCGCATCGCCTGTCCCAAGGCAACTGCAGGCAAGGTTAAGGCATTGGGGTCTAAGTAACGAGGCCCATGCTTTTTGCTTCCTCCGAGTTCTGGTAGTAGTTGAATTGACCAATCGGCCAACTTGTTGGCCAATGGAGCAAAGACAATCGCCAGGATAAGGTTAAAACCCAGATGGGCCAGGGATAGTTGAGCGGCTGGCTGTGGAATGAAATGGGTGAGCAGCGTAGCAATTGGGTGCAGAAGAGGGAGGGCGATCGCCACTCCTATCAATCGAGTTCCGGTATAAATGATCCCCAGTCGTCGTCCTGCAACGTTGCTTTGACTGAGCGCACTCAGTAATGGTGTAAGAGTCGTTCCGATGTTAGCTCCCAGGATAACCGCCAGCGCACCTGTCAGGGGCAGTGCACCTCCTGCCGTTAATACGATGACGATACTAATGGCTGCAATACTCGAAACAAATACCGCTGCCAGCAATATCCCCAGTAATAAGAGCACGATCGGCGATTGCGCCAGGGATTGCATGATGGCATTAGTGATGGCATTATCGGCGATCGGCGTACTGCTTTCGCCAATCATGGCTAGACCGACCAGCACCAGCCCAAAGCTAAACACCCCCCGCCCGACATCTTGCAATTTAGTGCGCCGAGACAATAGGGCCAGGGCAGCCGCCAATCCTAAAAACTCAAGGGCATAGTCTGTAATGTGAAAGGCCAGCAGTTGTACAACAAGCGTTGAACCAACCGCGGCTCCTAACAACATCACGACAGCCGCCGATAACGGAACCAGTTGGGCACTGACCAGCCCAATCATCACGGATGCGGTTGCCGTAGAACTTTGGGTGAGTAGGGTAGCGACAATACCCGATCCAAACGCCGCCAAGGGACGTCTTGCTAAGGCCATCATAGTCAACTGCAACCGTGCACCCAATGCCCGTTCCATGGCATCCGTCACAAGCTTTACTCCATAGAGGAGCAGCATGGACCCACCCACCAATAAAACCAGTAAATGGGTCGGATCGTGCGTTTTGAGCATTGGCATCCCTCCCGTTGCCAGACATCACAATTCCAGCAATTTCATAAAACTACCGCTTATTAAGGATAGGTTAAAAACAGGTTAAGTCAATATTATTGCTCGTTCAGCGACTGGTTTTGTCATCGCTGTTCCATGGCACAATCAGGAGTCTAAAGTTGTAGCGGGATCACTATGATTCATGATTTACCTGGGAGCCATCATGCCTGATGGTGTTCTGGTGGTTGGTATTATTTTCCTGGCGGCGATCGCCCAAAGTATTACCGGTTTTGGTTTTGCATTAATAGCAGTATCACTACTCACGACTGTACTGGGTTTGCAGACCACGGTTCCTCTGGTGTCAGTGATGTCGCTCTTCAGCAATGGGATTCTGTGGTACTTTTACCGCCATGAGTTTGATCGCCCGATGGTTTTGCGGCTTTCTCTGGCAGGTATGGTTGCTATGCCATTAGGGGTTTTGGCTCTCCGCCATGTTCCACAACATCTGGCGATTCAGGTGCTTGGAGTCGTCATTGTTGCCTATGTTCTGTACGACTTCTGCAATCTGGCACTGCCGCCACTGAAAGCGCAGGCGTGGGTTTATGGCATTGGCTTTTTAGCTGGCCTCTTGACAGGGGCCTACAATGTTGGTGGGCCACCTGTAGTGCTTTATGGGAATTGTCAGAAATGGACGCCTCAGATGTTTCGCAGCAACCTGCCTGCTTTCTTTCTGATTAATTCAGCGATGGCGATCGTGGTGCACCTGTTGCAGGGAAACTACACGGCTGAAGTCTGGCGCTATGCGCTCTATTCCACACCGCTTTTTATCTTGGGGCTGGGTATGGGAGCAGCGATCGCTCGCCAGCTAAACCCTGCTCTTTTCCGCAAGGTTGTGCTGGTGCTCCTCTTCTTGACTGGCTTAAATCTTCTTCGGTAATTTTGGTTACTTTAACGTAACGATCAAAATGTGTTCACGTCTTTTACCAAAACCCAGATGTTGTTTTTTGCTGTGAAGCAACGAAAAAACAACAATTCTGGGTTTTGGTTTTAGATAACCTGAGTTTGAGTTAAGGGCATTTTCGAATGCCACGCAGCGCACGCCAAAACGAGTACTTTAGCTTATCCGAAACTGAGTTTAGGTAACCTCAGTTCGGGTTAAGGGTTTTTTCGAGTGCCGCGCGAAGCGCGGCACTCGAAAAAACCCATTATTGCGTGCGCGCCGCGCACGCAATAATGGGCGGTTCGGCTTATCCCGAACTGACGTTAGGTAAGGCACAGAATGTAAACATGAGCTGGAATTAGAAAATCAAGGAATTCAGCTATCTAGCCTTTCTTCCGTAAGTCTTTATGAATAGGAAAAAATTTATACGTCAATACTTAGATAAAGTGCGGCAGATACGGATTTTATAAGTATAAAGTTTTGGTGAAGTCAGTACTATCTCGGGATACTTGGTGAATACTATTTGTTACGAATCAGGATTTATACCTAACTTTTCTTGATTTCGTTTTTTCCTGGTTAGAGAGTGCATCGCCTTCGTTTCCTTCTAAGACGACAGAACGATGAGTTGGAATCCATATAAATGGAAATCCTCTAGGAATTACCCATCTCTTCTCGCTATTGAGCTGTAAGTAGCAAAGCTACTAAGGTTTTGTTGAATTGCAGATCGCCTAACTTGTCCACGCTTGTCCAACGCATTTACTGCACCAAGTTTTCATATCTTCTGACTCCCTGACCCCCGAAAGATCGTCTCTACCGTCGCTTGGTAATAGCCCCCCTAAGAGCTAGAGCTGCATCTAACCAAGGTACTGATATGAATTTGACATTTCTTAAGCTCACCAACTTATCCCTACCCGAAGCGTCTACCCCTCGACGAGTAGATATTGCTGTTGGAGTTCTCATGGCGATCGCCCTAGGTGTTTTGGTCTACCAGGGTGCTAACCTGATCGATCCATATTTTTATGAGAAACGGGTCGATGCCTGGTTTCAAGGAGATTTGCCCTATCGGTTTGAGATGATCACCGATTACACAGGCCATTATGCCCACGACAAAAGCCACCCTGCCTTCTCGCCCCTAGGCTTTGTTCCAACAACACTGCTGCGTCTGCTAGGCCTGGATGCAATTCATGCTGCCAGAACCGTTATGTCGTCCCTCGCTGGGTTATGGGTCGTGACCATGTTCCTGGTACTCCGGGGGCTTGGAGCTCGATTATTGGATGCTGTCCTATTTACTTTGCTGGGCGCTAGCAGTGCATCCTTTATCTTCTGGTATACCGTTCCAGAAACGTATCCCTTTGGTTCCTTAGCTTACTTATTGACCCTGGGGTTGGTATTGCAATCAGAGCAGCACGTTCGTTCCTGGGTTTGGTTTGCTCTGAGTGGAGCTTTCAATGTCGGGATCACATTAACAAACTTTATGGTTGCTATCTTTGCAACCCTGGCTAATTTTTCCTGGCAGAGAGCCATCTTTATTTTAGGTGCTGGCCTGGTGCTGGCAGCTACGGTGGCGGTTATGGTAATTCTCCAACTGCATCCTTTCACTTATATTGGATTTGCGATCGCCCTTTACATTGCGTTTCGTCTCTGCCTACCCAGGATTGAACGGATTGCAGGCCAGTTAGAAGGATCTGCAACCTTTCAAAAATTATTCCGTTTGGCACTAGCCCTGGCCGCTATTCTAGGCATTGCAGCCATCACCGTTATCATGGTAATTCCTTCGATTCGGGGCTATTTAGTCGAAGAACTGGGCCAGGAGCTGCAATACATTTTTCCTGTGTTTGCGGGAGGGCCGTTTATTATTCTCCGGTCTATCTTTGCCCACACGATTGTGATGCCTGCTCCTCAACTCTTGATTAATTCCTGGCATCCAGAAACCGGGCTACTGCTGTTGCTGACGCAGATGTCTGCAGCGGGTTCAGGGAGTAGTTGGGGGGCGATCGCCGTAGGCCTGTGGATGGCATTGCTGGGTTTGGGATTTTGGGGGTTCTTTAGGAGCCGAGAGCATACCAAGTTTCGTCTTGTTCTGGGTTTATCTTTAGCGGGCCAGGTATTGTTGCATCTTATCTATGGAGAGGAAACATTTCTCTATTCCCTCCACTTTTTGCCGTTATTGATCTTGGTAGCGGCATGGAGTGTATTTACCCGGGCTCGTGTTGTAGCGCTTGTGCTCGCTGGTTTGTTGGTTGCCACACTCGCAGCGAATAACATTCAGCAATTCGAATCAGCTGCTGCAACACTCAATTCACTTCCTCAAATCAATCCGTACGTTTCTCCATCCCAGAATCCTCCTCAGGGAAGTTGAGAATAGCTTTCCTTGAATGAACGGTTTCTGAATATCCTAAAACTTGCAGGATAGCGTGCATGTCAAAACCAAACTCACCCTATTTCTGGATGCGTTCACTCAATTTCTGTGTCGTAGTCATTATCAATCTCTATCCGAGGGTTGATTAAAAACTACGTCTATTTGAGTAGAAATACGGTTGATGCAGTGCAAAAATTTAAAGCTTCAGTAAAGCTGATCCTATTCCAATAGCTGTCTGAATTCTCTTGTGCAACAATCCTCGCAGATTAAAGTTTCTCTGATCCTGGTGAGTTTCCGTTTTTGTAATGTACGTGCTGCATACACCTTTAGGAAATCATGGAGACATGGTATTTCGATGAATAACCTGCACTCATCCCCTTTCACCCTTATATGGTGAGTCTCCTAACCCGGAGGGATTCAGGCTTTTGATAACTTTTGCCTTCGAAATCTTTCCCATTGGCTATTCATACAGCTTTTCAGAAAGTAGCTGGAATCTCTGAAAGACTTGTGCCAGTCAATCCATACTTCTCCAATAGTTACTGGAAAAAATGCCACAAGGTTGTTCATAGAATTCTGGAGTACCTTGTTGACCCCGTTTTTGTGAGCCGTTCTTGCCATCTAGCGTTTGCTAATAGCAAGGACATCGTTGACTACTTTTTCCCAAGAGATCAGCGTTTGTCTTCTAGCTGTTGTTTTGATTTGTACTGGGTGTGGCTTTAAGTCTGAAATCTTCGCACCAGTAAACTACTTTTCTTTCAGTTTCTGTAGACGTCTACATAACCTATGAAGTCGTACAAACTGAGGTCTAACCTATGGAAGTTTTTCTCATTCCACCCCCATTTTACCTTCATTACATTCCGAGCTATTTCGTGAGTACCGTTGATACCCGTAGCCGTGAAACCCGTAGCAATCTTGAAGTAGGAGTTAACCCACCATGACGCAATGCAGCTGCCGATTCTGTGAACTTCCTTTGCAACACACGTTTGTTAACCTGGGCATTTCTCCTATTTCTAATGACATTTTGAGCGTAGAACAGTTAAATCGAGCCGAAAAGTTCTACCCTCTGCACACCTACATCTGTGAGAAATGCCTACTGGTTCAGTTGGATGTGTTTGAATCCCACGAGCATATTTTTGGGGATGGCGATTACTCCTACTTTTCTTCCTACTCTGACAGTTGGTTACGCCATGCCAAAGCCTACACGGATCTGATGGTTCAACGTTTTGGCTTTAACGAGAACAGTCAGGTCATTGAGATCGCCAGCAATGATGGCTATTTACTCCAGTATTTTGTAGAAAAGGGTATTCCAGTGCTAGGAATTGAACCTGCCTCGAATGTGGCTCAGGTTGCCCTTGAGAAAGGAGTTCCAAGCCTGGTCAGATTCTTCGGCGTTGAAACCGCTAAAGAGTTGGTATCAAAGGGAAAGCAAGCAGATTTGCTATTGGGCAACAATGTGCTGGCCCACGTACCCGACCTGAATGACTTTGTGGCAGGGATGAAGATCGTCTTGAAGCCAAACGGCACCTTGACGATGGAGTTTCCACATCTGTTACAACTCATTGAACAGAACCAATTTGACACCATTTATCACGAGCATTTCTCCTACTTCTCGTTCCTGGCCGTTGAACAGGTGTTTGCAAAGCATGGCTTAACCCTGTTCGATGTTGAAGAAATTCCCACTCACGGTGGATCGTTACGAATTTATGGGAAGCATAGTGATGCTCCTGGCTTAGAGGTAAGCGATCGCGTCACCCAACTTAAAGCGAAAGAAATTGAGGCAGGGCTAGACAAGGTAGAAACTTACCTGACCTTTGGCGAAAAGGTCAAGGCAACGAAGTGGAAGCTGCAAAAATTCCTGGTTGAAGCTAAGACGGCCGGTAAGACGATTGTGGGCTACGGTGCCCCAGCAAAGGGCAACACGCTGTTAAACTACTGCGGCGTTGGAGCAGACGCCATTGATTACACCGTCGACCGTAACCCCCACAAACAGGGAATGTTCCTTCCCGGCACCCATATTCCCATTTATGCCCCCGATAAGATTAACGAAACAAGACCTGACTACGTGTTGATTCTGCCCTGGAACCTCAAGAAGGAAATCATTACACAGATGTCCGGTATTCGGGACTGGGGTGGAAAATTCGTAGTGCCTATCCCTGAAGTACAGGTTTACGAATAAAAGTTGCTCTGAGCCAATAGATATTCGCGCTAGCGAATATCTATTGGCTCTATTACCTGTTGTTTAAAGCGCCTGGAATTTACTAACATGACCAGTGTTTTCTTTGATTCAACCCTGAATGATGATGCGAGACGATCGCACCTTTTCAAAGGGGAAATTTTTGTCTACGCCCCTTGTGCGAGTGCGATCGCTCTCTGTGAGTTTGCCCGCGAGTTACTCAAGGAAGCTTTCCATCCATACGACCCTCGTACGGCTCAGCATGAACTATCCGTCGAGGAATACGCTGCTATCTTGTCTAAGGTAAAGCCTCTCTTTATTAACCATCCCACTTCCAAGAAGTATGTCCAGGGCGTTCTGAAAGACCTGGGCTGTGATGTCACCAAAACCTATTTCGATGTGCCCCGAATGCGCAGTGCCACCAGCGATGGATACCTGACATCAGGGATTGCCTTTGCGTTTCACCCCCATCGTGATACCTGGTATTCTGCAACCCTTAACCAGTTGAACTGGTGGTTTCCCATTTATGACGTGGAGCCTGATAACGTCATGGCATTTCATCCCCGCTATTGGGATCAGGCCGTGAAGAACAGCTCTAGCTGCTACAACTACTACCAGTGGAATCAGAACAGTCGCCAGAGCGCGGTCAAGCACATCAAAAAAGATACACGGGTTCAGCCCTACCCCGAGGAACCCGTAGAAATTGATCCACAAATCCGCGTGGTCAGTAAGCCTGGTGGTGTCACCATTTTCTCGGCGGCACAACTGCACTCAACGGTACCGAATACCTCGGGTTATACCCGCTTTAGCATTGATTTTAGGACCGTACACCTTGACGATCTGATCGCCAAACAAGGTGCGCCCAATGTTGATTCCTCTTGCACAGGGCATCCATTGCGTGACTTCCTGCGAGCCGATGACCTGTCGAATGTTCCTGATGATGTGATTGCCCTCTATGATGATGGCACTGAGAAGGATGGGGTTTTGGTTTACCAACCCCCTGAATTAACAACAGCCTAAACACAGGTTGAAGGGGTTGGTTTTTGTGGGTTAATTCCATAAAAAATTAACCCCTTCTAACGTTCTTGAAATCTGTATAAAAGTTGATATGAACCATCCTTTGTCGACTACAAACGAAGTTATCGGATTATTACCCGCAGGGGGACAGGCGACGCGCATTAGCCCTCTGCCATGCAGTAAAGAGTTATATCCTATTGGCTTCCGTACTGTGGGAAACCCGCCCACCACGCGGCCCAAAGTAGTTTGCCACTATTTACTGGAAAAGATGCAATTGGCAGGCATCAGCAAAGGTTATGTGATCGTGCGTCCCGGTAAGTGGGATATTCCTGCCTATCTGGGAGATGGCAGTTTGGTGGGGATGAATCTGGGATACCTGACGCAGGGGTTGCCCTATGGTGCACCCTTTACGCTGGATCAGGCCTATCCCTTTGTGAAGCATGCGCGGGTGGCAATTGGTTTTCCCGATATTCTGTTTCAGCCCGATGACGCCTTCTCTCGCTTGCTGGCCCGTCAGTCTGCGACGGAGGCAGATGTCGTAGTTGGCGTTTTACCCTTTGAAAATCCTCGCAAAGGCGGCATGGTGGATTTTGACGAAGCAGGCCGGGTTCGCTCCATTATTGAAAAGCCTGAGCAAAGTGATTCCTGCTATAGCTGGTGCATTGCGGTCTGGACGCCTGCCTTCACGGAGTTTATGCATGAGTATCTGGAAACGCGACTGCTCCAACAACTGGGGGGCGATCGCACCCTCTTAGAACAGGTACGACAGGAAGGCCACCAGACAAAGGCATTACCCAAGTTTGAAATTCCCATGGGGGATGTGATTCATGCAGCGATCGCCCACGATCTCCGCGTTGAAGCTGAAATCCTGCCAGGTCCGGGTTATCTCGATATTGGCACGCCCAATGATTTAATGCGTGCGGTGCGGGATTATGCCCAGCCTGCCCCAGAGCAATCGGCTACTCCTGTCTTGCCACAAACCTCCTCCATACCCTCCAGTTCCAATTAGAATTGCACCATGACGCCAACCAATAGCCTTCCCAGTCTTGATGTTTCCGAGTTGGAGCGACAGCTTAGCTCCTCGGATGTAGGACAAGCCCTGCATCAATTAATGACTCGGCTTTATCCCATCTGCCGCAGCATTACGGGAAACGGGGTACGAGAAACCCTATCCATTCTTCAGGAATCTATTCCACTGACGGTACACGAAGTGCCCAGTGGAACAGAGGTGTTTGACTGGACAGTTCCGAAGGAATGGAACATTCGTGATGCCTATATCAAGAACTCCAAGGGAGAGAAGGTCGTTGATTTTAAGAATTGCAATTTGCACGTCTTAAACTACAGCGTACCCATTCATCAAACCGTCAGTCTGGATGAACTCAGGCCCCACTTATTTACGCTTCCGGATTACCCGGAGTGGATTCCTTATAGAACGTCTTATTACAAGGAAAATTGGGGTTTTTGTTTAAGTCATAATCAGTATTTGTCATTACAAGATGATAGCTATGAGGTCTATATTGATTCATCCTTGGAGGATGGTCATTTAACCTATGGGGAATACTACATCCCTGGGGAAAGCCGCGAAGAGGTGCTGATTTCCTGCCACACCTGCCACCCTTCCCTGGTGAATGATAATCTTTCGGGTATTTCCATTGCGGTATTTCTGGCACAACAGCTGAGCCAGCGACCGCCCCACTATTCCTACCGTTTTCTCTTTATCCCAGGAACCATTGGCTCCATCACCTGGTTAGCGCTCAATGAAGCTAAAGTTGCCAATATCAAACATGGGTTGGTGTTGACCTGTATTGGAGATTCAGGCAAGTTCACCTATAAAAAGAGCCGCCGTGGAGAGACGACGATTGATCAGATTGCAGCTTATGTGCTTGAGCAATCGGGGCATCCTTTCGAAATCACTGATTTCATTCCCTACGGTTATGATGAGCGGCAGTATTGTTCACCTGGGTTCAACTTAGCGGTCGGTTGCATGATGCGATCGCCTCACGCCACTTTCCCTGAATACCATACGTCCGCTGACAATCTACAGTTTGTCACCCCCGAGAATTTGGCCACCTCTTTTTCGGTTTGCGCTACGGTTTTGCAAGTGCTCGATCAGGACCGGATTTATCTGAACCAGAATCCCAAGTGTGAACCTCGGTTGGGTAAACGCGGTCTCTATCGTAATGTCGCAGGGCAGGCAGAAGCCCAACTGAATGAGATGGCGTTGTTGTGGGTACTGAACTTATCCGACGGAAGCTATAGCTTGTTGGATATTGCACAGCGATCGCAACTGCCCTTTGACACCATCAAGCAGGCGGCAGATGCTTTGCTCCAGGTGGGTCTGCTGGTTGAGGTGTAAGAACCCCTGGTAGAAGGTTGAGTTTTCACGCTCGCAGCGCCCAAAAATTCAACCTTTTCATCAAACAGATTCAACGGGTTTTAAGTGGTTAAAAAGGATGCCTCTATGACGAACACATTGGATTCCCTGTCACAACAACGCATTTTGGTGACAGGAGCCAGTGGTTTTTTGGGATCTCACCTGTGCGATCGCCTCAGTCAGTTAGGGGCTGAAGTTCATGCTCTATCCCGCACCCCGAAGCAGGATAGTGGCTCTCTGCGTTGGTGGCAGTCCAACCTGGAAAGCCTGGAGGAGGTCCAGCAACTCTTCCGGACCCTCAAACCCGATCTCGTATTTCACCTATCCGGATATGCAACGGGCGCGGCAGATCTGAAGCAGGTGCTTCCCACGTTCCACAGCCAGCTTGTCAGTAAAATCAATCTTTTAATGGCAGCTACGGAATTGGGGTGCCAGCGGCTCGTTTTTACAGCTTCCTTAGAGGAGCCACAATCCGAAGCAGGGGAGATCACACCCGCTTCTCCCTATGCCGCATCGAAATGGGCTGGGGGTGCTTACTCCCGGATGTTCCATAAGCTCTATCAGACCCCCGTTGTGCTGGCCCGTCCCTTTATGACTTACGGTCCCCGGCAAAACGCCAATAAGATTATCCCCTCAGTCACACTGTCCCTTCTACGAGGCGAAGCACCCCGGCTGGGTAGTGGCTTGCGCCTGGTGGATTGGATTTATGTTGATGACGTGATTGATGGTTTTTTGGCGATCGCCCACACCCCCGGCATCGAAGGCTTAACCTTTGATCTGGGCTCTGGGGATTTAGTCTCCATCCGTGCTGTTGTGGAACAGTTGGTGGCACACGTCGACCCTCGTATCCAGCCACAGTTTGGTGCATTGCCCGATCGCCCCGTCGAAACGGTGCGAACCGCAGATACTGCCTTTGCTTATGCAAAGCTAGATTGGAAACCTGCTACGTCTCTAACAGATGGTTTGGCACAAACGGTTGCCTGGTATCGCGATCATGCAGGATATTAGGGAGGTTTAGCGAGTGATAGTCATACAGCGACTTCTACAGAATTTAGAACAGGTTTCGTATTCCCCTGCTTCTGAGTAGCAATACTCTCTATTCGAACTATCTACTTTGGACGTTTAGCCTCGCTATTACGAAGGTTCTCACCCATAATGCCTTTCTATCTTTTATCAGGATTACTCGTTCTCATTACCGTTGCACTGAATACCCTGGCTCAAGCCTTGTTGAAACTGGGTTCAGGACAAAATCCTGTAAACCCCTACTTATTGGGTGGCATTCTAGCCTATGGGTTGAGTACAGTTTTTTATATCGCTGTTTTAGGCAAATTCAATTTGTCCGTTGCCTATCCCATCATTATCGGATTAACGGTTCTATCAACAACGGTAACTGGGGCTTTCCTGCTGGGCGAAAAGGTTGCAACCGTTCATTGGCTTGGCATTGGATTGATGCTGAGTGGCATATCTGCGATCGCCGCTGGAACAAAATAGGCTAGTACGCTGAGGCGTAAATATATAACCTATTTGTCTGTGGGGATGCTTCGCACCCCCACAGACAAATAGGTCACGGACTAGGCTGTAGCCTACTAGGGTCTGCTCTGAAGGTGAGTTTTTTGGGCGTGAAGCGCCCAAAAAACTCACAGGCAACTTTCAGATATATCCAAAGATGGGAGGTGTGTTGTGCACCTCTCATCTTTTAGCTTGATGCAAAAGTTTGTTGTTTAAAAAGTTTTCAAATGTTTTTTGAAACACTTGTAACAAAATTCAGGTTGTGAGATCGTAATAAGTAGATAAATACGGTAAGCCGACCGAGTTACCGGAAAATACAATTATCCACGAGAGCCTCTATGACATCCCTGCAACTGTTGGCCCAAGACCTGGGGGATATTCATTCACCTGTTAGTCAAAAAACTCGTCGTCCCTTAAAAACTCGCTGGCATTATGGGCGAGGTTATGTCGTCATTGCAGCGATCGCCCCTTTTGTTCTGATAAGTCTTTTGATGGTTCATCTACACTCACTGGGCCAGCAGTGGACTAGCTCCCTGGAGCGCTGGGTTAGTGCCAAGCGGTGAGCGCCTCATCGTCGTAAACACATGGAATAAAGACATGCTGAATGATATTCAGGGACTTCCAGTCTCAACGGATTCTCCTGAAGCGATCGCCGCTGTCAATGCATACATCGAGCAATCGCTTCAGTATGGCCGTGACGCAGAAACGGTTATCCTTAAAGGCATTGAGGCTGATCCGCAGTGTGCGATCGCGCATGCCTATGCAGCCGCTTACTACCTCAGCCAGGAGAATCATCTGGATCGGGTGCAGGCCATTCTCCATATCCGGCAGGCTCAGCGTCATTTACACAAACTTTCCCGACGGGAGCAATTGTTTATTGGAGCAATTACGGCCTGGTCGAACGGTAATATTGAGCAGGCGATCGCCTACCATGAAGCCCTGGCCCAGGCTTTCCCCCAAGATTTGTTGTCAGTGCAACAGGGGCAGTATCACTACTTTTATCAGGGAGATAGCGATCGCCTCCTGCGCATTGCTGAAGCAGCGTTACCCTTTTACGAAACCCAGCCGTTACTGCCCTATCTTTACGGAATGATCGCCTTTGGTTTAGAGCAATGCCACCAGATGGAACAGGCAGAAGCCATGGGGCGGTTTGCAACCCAACTACACGCTCAGAATCCCTGGGCCCACCACGCCGTCGCTCATGTACTCGAAGCCCAGGGTCGCCACTCCGAGGGTGCTGCCTGGATGGAGTCTGTGGCGGAGAGTTGGAAGCATTGCAACTCGATGCTGTACACCCATAATTGGTGGCATGTTGCCCTGTTTTATCTAGCTCAGGGTGATGCTCAAACTGTTCTAAAACTTTACGACCAGCATGTTTGGGGTGGTGCGCGTCAACATTCACCGAAAGATCAGGTAGGTGCTGTTTCCCTCCTGTTGCGGCTGGAATTGCTTGGAGCAGATGTGGGCGATCGCTGGGATGCCCTGGCACAGCATCTCCGCGCCCGTGTCTCGGAGCATGCATTGCCATTTCAAGATTTGCATTACGTTTATGGTCTGGCTCGGGGAAATGAACTTGCTCTGGCAGAAACAATGGTGCAAGATATGGCACGCTATGCTCAAACCCTTAATCCAGCGCATAAACATCTCTGGCTTACCCTGGCCCTTCCTGCCGCTCAAGGAATTCTGTTTTACGCTAAGCGTAATTGGGGACGAGCGATCGCCTATCTTCAACCCGTACTACCCCACCTCTATCAATTGGGTGGCAGTCATACCCAACGGCTTCTTTTCCAGCAGCTTTACCAACATGCTTTAATGCAGCAAAATAGCGGTAATCCAAGAATTCAAGTATCCAATCATTTAATTGCAGCGAAGCGATGAAGGCGATCGTTCTCATCGGCTGATCACTGCAATGGTTAGTCGCTCAACTCAATGAAACATAAAATCCAAAAGGCTACGCCGCTCATATCGTGGGTGGCGTAGCTCATCTGCTGATAGCGTGTATCTGTTGTGAATTAATTTGGTTTCACCTTTCAACAATATTCTGGACAGTTTTTGTGAAACCCTTGATTTTGCGTGCGTGAAGCGCACGCAAAATCAAGGGTTTCACAAAAACTGTCCGAACTAATGCTTTCAAGATACTGATGATTGAATCAGGTAACTTTCCATTTCATGTGCGGTTGTGTATATTTCCAAAATTGGCTTATAGAAATTCGAATCTACGGGCACAAAGCGTTGAATTTTAGCTTGCTCTATCTGTTCTCGGAGAATGACATCGGGTTCTAAAAGAACTGTTTGAATAGCTTGGATGACTTGCTCCCCAAGCCTTTGTGAAACGGCGATCGGTGGCATTGGTGAAGGGCCAAGGGAGGTAATCACACGCAATTGTTTTGCAAGTTCGGGTTTATCTTGAATGGCTTGTTCCAGAACGGTACTATCAATGGCTGCACAATCTGCTTTTCCTTCAACAATCCATTGAAGCGATCGCCCATGAGAACCGGACTGTATTACCTGCCGGAAAAAGCCCTGCACCTGCCCCTGTTTTAGTAACTCATAACGCATCAAGTTATAACCACTGTTCGATCCTAAATCGTTGTAGCAGAAAGTAGTTCCTGCCAGATCTTCCCATGTGTGCAATGCACAGTCGGCTCGCACAACCACATCGGAAAAATAAATTGGATTGTTCTCATACCGTTCTGCTTGCATCACAGGGGCAACCAGAGGTTTTAGTTGATGGGGGGCAGTTTGCCCAAAGCGCATCAGAGGCAGGCCACAAATGAAGAGAAGGTCGTAGCGATCGCTCTCCAAATCGGGATCATCTAACGGATCAAACTCCCCCTGGGCAATGTGTACATCCACCCTCAAGCTACGCTGCAAAGCATCGCTGACAGCCTTATAGAACCAGAATAGATTTGGAGCCAGGTAGGAAACGAGCCGCATTTGTTTACATTCATGCATCACAAACTTCTGTACCGCTAGGGTCTGCTTTAAAGGTCAGTTAGGCATGTGAAATCAAAGATTCGAGTATTACACACAAGAATGTGCAGGAGAGGGTCTTTAGAACCGCTCCTGCACAAGCATCCGATGAAATTCTTAAATCTCGTAGTGCCAGTGCTTCGACTCTTGCGCTAATACTAACTGACGGGATAAACGGTAAATCAAACCTTCCTCTTCAAAGCGCCCTAGTAGGCGGGTAACCGTAACCCGGGTCAAGCCGCAGAGGTCGGCTAAATCTTGATGGGTCAACCGCACATTGATCAAGCAACCCCGCTCGATTTGCTGACCAAAGCGACAGGCCAACCACTTCAAAACTCCTTGTAGCACTGCATCAGCCCGTCGATTGGCACGAATGAGTAGCAATGCTTCAGTTTGCTGCCAATAACTCAGCAGTACATCTGCTGGAGGTTGCCATTCTGTTGCAGTAATGGGTTCTACCTGAACGCTGGAGATTGTTTCGATAATCAACGGTTGCGCCATCGAGAGTGGCTCACCGACTACGTCACCCGCGCCCCAAATACCCAGGGTAACAACGCTGCCATCCTCTAAATAACAGATAGACCGAACGACACCTGACTTGATCAACCAGTACAGATCCTTCTTAAGGGGCAACGATGTTCGGCTAGAGAACATCTTGCTTGGCGCAGCGACGGGCAACGAAAGGATTGGGTTGGCTTGTGTTTCAGTCAATGCGCTCATTCTGGTTAGCCTATATCTGGTTGGGGTAAGCCTATTTCTGCCTATGATGGCATATAACAAAACAAAGTTCAATCAAGATTGTATTCAAATTGAATTGCAATGCAACTGAAATTAAGATGATCGTAAATAAGCGGCCTGGCGCACTTTGTGCGCAAAAACAATACGTTTAGCTAAATAGGCCTGGCGTAAAAGACTTGGATCTCTGGTTTTTCTAAAATGGTCGTAAAACTATTTCTTGCTTTTCTTAAATCAGTGTGATAATTTGCACAGGAATCCTCTAAATACTGAAAGTCAATCGACTTATAGGGGATTCAGGTTTTTCCAGGTTTCTTCTGATAGCTGTAAACTTTCTAGGATGCTCAGTAAAAACCTAAATGACATCTCTTGCTCCAGCCATACTTTTATGCGCAAGCGCGTATTAACGATGGCAATCTAGCTCGCCGCTTACGCTACTCACCATTCTCAAACTGGCTAGAAAGTTGTCTGGTTATAGAAATCTGGTGGAGTAGAACTGCCTGGAATGGTGAGGCTCATGGCGAAGCAGTGATATACGGGGTAAAGCAACTTTTTTCAGAAGTGGAAGTATTGGGTACTCGTTTCTTCGGCTGCAACCTATTGCCTTAATGAGCCAGACCCGCTAGTTAACCAAAACATTTGGTTAATCAGTTTAGCCAGAGTTTGGCTAGCTTTTTCCTTTGGAGGCTGTGTACTTATGAGCTTTTCATCCTTCGATACTAAGCAATTGACCGGTCGTATCGGAGCCGAAATTTTAGGGCTGAATCTGAGCGCTAACCTTAGTGATGAAGTCATTGCTGAAATTCGTGAGGCTCTGGTCCGTTACAAGGTGATTTTCTTTCGTAACCAAACCCTAGATGGGCCAGGGCAAATTGCCTTTGCTCGTCGATTTGGTGAATTGACGAAAGGCCATCCCACTCTGCCCACGGTTACGGATCAACCCGAGATCCTTGACCTTGACTATGGGCGTACCGCAACCCGCGCCAACAATTGGCATACAGACGTGACCTTTGTGGATCGGCCGCCCCTAGGTTCTATCTTGCGTACCCTTGAGCTTCCGTCTACCGGAGGCGATACCTTGTGGGCGAATACTGTTGCCGCTTATCAAGATTTGCCTGCTCCCCTACGGGCACTGGCCGATCAACTTTGGGCTGTTCATACCAATGACTACGACTATATAGAGACTGCCAGTACGCTCTCAGAAGCAGAAGCCAGCGAGTATCACAAAACATTTATTTCAACCCTTTATGAAACCCTTCATCCGGTCGTGCGGGTGCATCCAGAGTCGGGTGAGCGTGGCCTGTTTATTGGTGGGTTTGCCCAGAAAATTCAGGGTTTCTCAAGTAGTGAATCAGCAGACCTGCTTCGGATGTTTCAAAGCTATGTGACGCGCCCTGAAAATACAGTGCGCTGGCATTGGCAACTGGGGGATGTAGCTTTCTGGGATAACCGCTCGACGCAGCATTATGCTACCTATGATTATGACGGGCAATTGCGGCGGGTACAACGGGTGACCATTGCAGGCGACGTTCCGTTTGGCATTGATGGCAAGCGTAGCCATGCTATCAAAGGCAACTCTGCGGCTTATACTCCATCTGTTGCAACATAATTCACCTTGTCCTGGATATTGATGTTCCGTGGGCAAAGCGTACGGAACATCAACTTCTCTAAAAAGTTCTAAGGAGGTTTCCAACAATGAAATTACCCCCAGGATGTTGGTGCTTTGCCCGCGAAGCGGGCAAAGCACCAACATCCTGGGTAGATTCTTATGCAGAAACCTCCTAAAACACATGAGTGCTGTTTTGGGTGTGTAGGTGTTTGTTGTAAGAAGGGTGCTCAGTTCCCCTCTTACAACAAACATCTATCCTCAGTAGATCGCAAATTCTCTCAAAATCCAACAAAAAGGCACGCTTCACACGCCTCTTCTTTGGGTTTTGGGTGCTTTAAGCTGCAAAGCGCTCAAAGCACCCGTTTGTGATCTACTGCTCCTGGGATTTGGAAAAGAACCTCTATGTTAAACTCCGCCTCACTTCAAGAGAGGGAGATGTGAGTAAAGCTTATACCTCCCCCTCCGGATGTTTAGAGTTGTTGACCGAAAGAGCGATCGCTCCGACAACGAACTGAGACTTGCGGACAAAGTCTAGACTCCATCGTAAGATTTCTTGCTTTTGATGCAAATTTCAAATGATTTACAATGCAATTTTGCATAAAATTTAAAGCAATGCAAATCTATATCTGCTCTATTTTGATGCCTGGAATGATAAAATCCGGTAAATACGTCGAGTTGTCGTAGATTTAATGAATGAGTTGCCCAAAATTGGTAAATTAGGCTCAACTGAGCCTAATTCCCTTAGCGTCGGTTATCCTTCCCTGCTAAAACGCTTGCGGGGTAGCTTCTTCTTTGTGGTAGGGTATTTGCTTTCGCCCCTCTCCTGGTGGAATGACATTTTTTTCAATCTGCCGGTCGCTTATGGAGTGGGTTGCTTAGTGAGCATCTTTTTCCCTCATCTATTCTTGCCAGCGGCGATCGCAGGCTACTGGCTCTCCAATGTTTTAGGCATCCTATTAATGCAAATGGGCCTTATCGATGTGGTGCAAGGGGAGGCAAAAGAACGCAATTTTAAGAAGGAATTGCTGACGGGTGTAGCCTCTTCGACGGTCTACACCCTTTTTATTTTGGGCCTCATCCACTTCCACATTTTGGAAACCCCACAGTTCGCTTTTGAGAATGGCGGGTTGGATCTAAAGGCATGGCTACCGTTTTGGGGCGATCGATAACTTCTATCTCTACTTCTTGTTTGTGCCTCTAGCTTTCTCTTCGTAATGTGCCAATTCCTGTAAGCCGTTGAATATCGCGTTAGTAGGAGTTGGTCATCAACCGTTCACCCTTCCCACCCCATGAACTATCTGCTCCTTTCCTCACTCAGTTTTATCGTTGGTATCGTGGTTGGGCTGACCGGTATTGGCGGAGCCTCTCTCATTACACCCATGCTAATTCTGGTGTTTCAGGTACCGCCCTCTGTTGCCATTAGCTCTGACGTGGTAGCTGCAACCTTAATGAAGGTGGTTGGAGGCATCAAGCACTGGCGGCAGCAGACTCTGGATATCCCCTCGGTTAAATGGTTGGCTTTTGGGAGTGTACCTGGTTCTTTGATAGGGGTTGGGCTGTTGCATAGGTTACGGCAGTCAGGCTTTAATCTGGATGCGATTTTACTGCGCTTACTTGGCTTCGCCATTTTAATGATTACTCTGGTGGCCCTGGTGCAGTTAATTCTGAAGATGATAGCTCCGTCTCTACGGCTCCCCACTTTACCCAAGCTAGATTTGCAGACTGGTAAGGGTCGGGTGATCGCTATCTTCATTGGAGCCATCCTCGGCTGTATTGTGGGCATGACCAGTGTTTCATCGGGTTCCATGTTTGCCCTCGTGCTGATTGCCCTGTTCCAGTTGAATGCTCAGAAGTTGGTCGGTACCGATTTGACCCAGGCCGCTATCTTGCTGAGCGTGACCTCTCTGGGGCATCTGACTCTGGGTACTGTGGATTGGAACATTGTCATTCCGATTTGGGTTGGCTCTATCCCCGGTGTGCTTTTAGGAGCAAAGCTATGCCAAATCGCTCCTCAGAGGGTGTTACGATTTGCGATTTACGTCATTTTAGTAATGGTGAGTTGGAAACTGGCCCATACCGCATGACTCGTTTGACAAGTTTCTCCAAATTTCTCAAGCTCTGGTTTCAGGCGAACGGGCGATCGCTCCTCTACCTGATTTTGGGAGTCTACATTCCGCTGCAAATCTTCGCGGTACTGGCCCTTAAAATATGGGGTCTTGAAGGTGGATTATCCTGGGATGTGACATTGATTACGGCTATCCATCAATCCGCTGATGCAAGTCTAGATCGGGCGGCTTCATGGCTCACTCATTTGGGATCGGCAAAAATTGTTGCACCGTTTACCCTAACCCTGGTGCCTATCTTGGTGGTGCAGAAGCGGTGGCGATCGCTCATCTACCTCGTCATGACCTTGGGAGGCGGAGGTGCTTTGAATGTGGTTGCCAAAACGATATGGCGACGTGCCCGCCCGAGTCTCTGGGAAGGAAGCTATCCGATACCCTCTGATTTTTCTTTTCCTAGCGGCCATGCTATGACGAGCTTTCTTCTGGTCACAGCTCTGACAATTTTGACCTGGAAGACTCGTTGGAACCCGTTGGTCATCATTTTAGGGGTGGTTTACGTAGTGACGATTGCGTGGACTCGGGTTTACCTTGGGGTGCATTACCCCAGCGATATTGTGGCGGGTTGGATGCTGGCTCTGGCATGGGCGATCGGTATTAGTGTGCTGGTAAAACCGATGCTGTCTCCTTCTAAAGTCAAGGGGGAGGCACCCCATCATTAATTAGGGATGTTAATGGCTGTATTGGATGAAGCATGACATTTTTTGCCTAGCACGTAGATGCTTTTGATAATGTCAGCAATTCTCAGTATGGAATCAGGTCCAAAAGCCGCTTACCGAAGGCAAGCGGCTTTTGGGCTTCAAAGCCAAGATTGCGCACCCGTCGGGCGCGCAATCTTGGCTTTGAAGCTCATAATGAGAACTGCTGTGATTATGTAAAATATCCTGACACTGAAATTACTTTGTGCACACTTAAGAAATACGTCTAAACTAATAAAAAGAACAGAGCTAAATAAATACAACCGTCTCATCTCGTTGTAAAACGTTTTTCTGGCTCAAAGATTAGCCTTTCAACCGGGTTCTTGGAGATTTGATATTAGCTGTCAAAAGCGATAAGTAGATCAACTCAATTAAGCATAAAATCCTCAAAGGCTGTGCCACCTGTTTTGCAGGCGGCACAGCTTTTGGAGATTTTATGCTTAATTTCGCCCACTTACTGATTAGACCATTTACAGTAATAGAGCTGTGTTCTAGCTATAAGCTCTCTCAATGAGGAGTAGGGGTATGGGTCGCACGATCAACTCAAATAGTAACTACCGTAAATTGATGCGTTGGTTGTTTGAGGAAGATAGGCATACCAAGGAAGGCCCCTACCCCAAAGAGCATTCACATCCAACTCATATTTGGTGGCAGGTCATGTGCCTGACAGGGGTTGATTATTTTTCAACATTGGGCTATCAGCCTGGTATTGCAGCCCTGGCGGCAGGTTCTCTTTCCCCACTAGCGACTTTAATTCTGGTGCTCTTGACCCTATTTGGCGCACTCCCGATCTATCGGCAGATCGCGGCTCAAAGTCCTCGTGGGGAAGGTTCAATTGCCATGCTGGAGCATCTCCTTCCCTGGTGGCAAGGGAAGTTTTTTGTCCTGTGTTTATTGGGGTTTGTTGCGACAGATTTCATTATTACCATGACGCTTTCAGCCGCGGATGCTACCGCTCATATTCTTGAAAATCCTCTGGCACCAAGCTTTCTGGAGGGGCAGGCGATCGCCATCACCCTCGTTCTCATTACCTTACTGGGAGCTGTATTTCTCAAAGGATTTCAGGAGGCGATCGGCTTGGCCGTTTTCCTGGTCGGTGTGTACTTATTGCTCAATCTCATCACAATCGGGGTGGGTGTGTCCCACATCCTGTCACAACCTGCTGTCATTACAGACTGGCAGCATGCTCTGCTGACCAGCCATAGTAATCCGTTAACCATGATAGGGATAGCTGTTCTGCTATTTCCAAAACTGGCTCTTGGCTTGTCGGGTTTCGAAACGGGGGTTGTCGTGATGCCGTTGGTTAGAGGAAGCGGCAGTGATACGGAGGAATACCCAACAGGACGTATCCGCAATACTCGAAAGTTACTGACTACAGCGGCACTCATTATGAGTTTTTTCCTGCTGAGCAGTAGCCTGGTGACTACACTACTGATTCCACCCGCAGAATTTAAAACAGGTGGTGAGGCCAGTGGTCGTGCTCTAGCCTATATTGCCCACCATTACCTGGGAAGCGCTTTTGGTACAATCTATGACTTGAGCACGATCGCCATTCTATGGTTTGCAGGCGCTTCTGCGATGGCGGGATTGTTAAACATTGTGCCCCGCTACTTACCTCGATATGGCATGGCACCAAACTGGACACGAGCAACGCGACCGCTCGTTTTGGTCTACACTACTATTGCTTTTGTTGTCACCATCCTTTTCAAGGCAAACGTAGAAGCACAGGGAGGAGCTTACGCTACAGGAGTATTGGTACTCATGACTTCTGCGGCATTAGCGGTAACGTTATCATCTCGTCGCCAGAATGCACGACGAGCGGCCTTGACTTATAGTGCAATTACCTTAGTTTTTGTTTATACAACGATTACCAATATTATTGAGCGACCTGAAGGGATTAGAATTGCGGGCTTTTTCATTGGAACGATTGTTGTTACCTCTCTGGTTTCACGGGTATGGCGATCAACCGAGTTGCGGGTGGAACAGGTCGATATGGATGAAACGGCTCGCTGCTTTATTGCCGAAGCAAGCCAAAACACAATACGGTTGATTGCTAATCGCCTGAATGCTGGGGATGAGGATGAATATTCCTTTAAGGAGAAGGAAGTACGGGAAGACAATCATATTCCAGCCACAGAGCCTGTTCTATTTCTAGAAATTCAGATTGCTGACGCATCCGATTTTGCAGAGGTTATCCGGGTTAGGGGTGTTACGGTTGGAGAATATCGTATTTTGCGAGCTGAGAGTGCTTCGGTTCCCAATGCGATCGCCGCCATTCTCCTCTATGCTCGCGACCAAACTGGTCAATTGCCTCATGCCTATTTTGGTTGGGTAGAAGGCAATCCCATTCAATACTTGTTGCGCTTCATTTTGTTTGGAGAAGGAGATATTGCGGTTGTGACCCGCGAAGTGCTGCGAAAAGCTGAACCCGATCCTGAATTGCGACCTGCAATTCATGTTGGAGGCTAACAATTGTGCCATGTTAAACGCTATTCAAAACGTTGCCTAAATATATGCCCCTAATAAGCTATAGATGAGGCCACTCATCACTAGAGACGTGATCAGAAGATATTTGAAGTCGCGCTTTGAGATAAAAAATAGCAGTGACAAGACAACGCGAAGAACAGGGGTCGCGATTAGAATGAGTAACCCAAACTGAATCATCCCTCGTCCCCGACCGGATAAAACGGCGTCTACAATGCCGGAAGGGTTGCAAAATGCTGCAGGTTCACCATGAAAAATTTGATAATCAACGGGTTCCATTCCATGGCGGATTAAGTAGAGAATGCCACCCAGGAAGACAGTAATACTGGCGAGCCATACGCCATAGCGCAATAGGTTACTAATCCACAACCCCAATTTTTGGTCGCGCGATCGCCCTTCCACTGGTACGGCTGGGTAATCCTGACAGCTTACTGACAGGTCCGCAATCACGTCGGAGGAGGAAGGCTTGAGTGCTACGGAAATGCTCTGAACTTGATCTAGGGGGGGATTCATCGTCACACTCCTCCGAACGCGTTATAAACCATCTTGAAGGACATCACAACCAAAACAACACTAAAGACGACCCGCAATACACTTACCTTCGTCCCCATCAATACTTTCGCTCCCAACAGGGCTCCCGGAAATACCCCTAGCATGACGGGCATTGCAAGACCCGGATCAATATAGCCCCGAGACAGGTAAACTCCAGCAGATACGGCAGCGGTGACCCCAATGGTGAAGCTACTGGTGGTCGTCGATACCTTGAAGGGGAGCCGCATGACCTGATCCATGGCCAAAACTTTGAGCGCACCGGAGCCGATACCCAGCAGCCCCGATAGTACCCCTGCCACAGACATGAGACTGAAGCCCAGAGGAACAGAATACACTTGATAAGCCATTTGCCCATCTGGCGTTGGATAGGTACTACTAAGCTGCAACTCATCAGTGAGGGGATCCGCAGCCTGATCCGCGATCGCTTCCTCACGCGACTGTTGGGCCAGATAAGCAGAGTACAGCAGCACGATCGCTAACACCAGGGTCAAGAGCTTAACGGATATCATCGTGGCTAGCATGGCCCCAACGATCGCGCCGATGGTTGTTGCGACTTCCAGAAACATGCCCAACCGCAAGTTGGTATACCCTTGCCGAATGTAAGTTGCTGCAGCTCCACAGGAGGTGGCAATGACGGAAACCAAGGATGCACCTATGGCATAGCGAATATCTACCCCAAATACAGAGGTCAACAATGGCACGATTACCACGCCGCCCCCCAATCCGGTGAGGGCTCCCAGAAACCCTGCCAGGAACGACCCCACCCATACTAATAAAGAGAACTCTAGAACGTTCAGATGCCAACTCCTGGGTAATAAATCTAATTTTCTTGGAGGATTGCCGAAATGGGTATGTTTGACAACACTCTTTAACAGTCTGTAGACGGTTTTAGCCACCGGGTGTCTTGCAGACACCCGGTGGCTTCGTTTTTAATCTAACGGTGCTGCAGGAATCGTAGCCAAATCAGCCTGTGCCAGATCGGGAATTTCCCAATTCACATCACCAGCCTTGAAAACACCAGCCGGGGGAACATTCAGTTCAATGACGCCCGTATCAGGATTTTCGTTTAAAACCAGCTGAGTACCACTGAGGACTTTGACGGCGGCAGCACGGCCTGCATCTAAACCATCCACTTTGGCATCGTTAGGCACGTACAGGCCACTGCAAGCCCAATCATCATCCGTTTCTTCGCCTGCGGGCAGGAGATAGAGAACCTGCTCAAATTGGGAGGTGGATTTCTTGCCAGGAGTGCCGTAGACGGCAACGGGTTGGGTCGTATCATTCCGGCAAATGGTATCTTTGCCGGTTTCCATGATGTATTTCTGGTATTGCAAGGTAGTAATTTTTTGATCTGCATCTGCCAGGGTTATGCCTTTGGGAAGGGTATTCGTTTCCTTGGCCTGGAGCAGATTGGTGAGGGCGTTGGTGATCTCAACGTAGTCTGGATTTTCCGTCAGAGGAGGGCGATCGGCGAGGGCCGGACGCACTACCAGTAAGTTGACGAAACAGAGAAGGGCAATCAGTAAAACTTTGAGAACTTTCATCACAGTTTCCTTCACTACAACAGAACAGAATAACTATGCAAAACCGAATAGCCGATAGGTCTGGTTTTCAATCAAAATATACAAGCCCAGACCAATGAGTATGAAGGGAACGAGCCAATGGCTATAACGGGTAAGTACATGGGCGATCGCTGGAAAACGGGCTAGGCGATAAGCAATTCCACACCACACGGCAATTAATGCAAAAAACACGCTCAGGGTTATGCCTAGAGTCACCAGATTTGAACTGGCGAAGAGTGGAACATAAATGCCAATGTTGTCTCCTCCATTGGCTACGGTGACAGCGGCGACACCGTAGGTCTGGGGGTCAATGAGGTTGACTAATCTCCCTAGAAATGAGCGTTTGATAAGGGCCGGTTCTAGCTCACAGGCCACTCCCTGTACATCTGCCTCATCGTCCTCAGAGCTCAGCAACTGCTTGGTGCCAATGATGATGGGGAGAATTCCCAACAGTCCGATCCATTCCTGAGAAATTAACATCCCACCGAAGAATCCGGGGAGGCTTGCCAGGATGAGTGCCACAAATCCGAGATATTGGCCGATGACGATGTGATGGGGGCGAAAGGTTGTATTAGCCTGCGCGAAAAACAACATCAAAATTAGAATGTCATCGATATTTGTGGCAACAAATGCAGCGGCAGCGGTGATGATAGCTTGAGCAATCCAGCCCATGATTAAATCTAACGCGTCATAACATCTCCTTAATTTTCCTTGACTTTGGGTACTGAAAGCGCCAGAGTTCGTCCTGCACTGCGAAACAGGTGCAAAATGCAGAACCCGCTAATAACCAGGGTTAGTACTGCTAAGCCGCGATTTTCCAGGGTGTGGCTATCAAGCAGAATGAGGATGCCCAAGCCAATGAGGACGAAGGGGACGAGCTGATTACCGTAATAGGTGAGAGACTCGGCGATCGCAGGCACTTGGGTTAACCGATAGGCGGTGAAACACCATACACCTACCAGAGTGAAGAAGACTGCCAGAATTACCATGAGGCTAGCTCCCTGGCTACTGGCAAAGAGTGGAACATAAATGCCAATGTTGTCTCCACCATTAGCAAAGGTCACGGCTGCAACGCTGTAGGACTGGGGTGAGAGCAGGCTGCCCATCCACGAGTTTTGGGTGGTGGGAAAAATGTCTTCCTCGTCTTCCTCAACGTCAGCGCATATCAGACGGCTGGCCCCAATCGCGATAGGGACGATGCCTAACATGCCAATCCAGGGACGTGGCAGCAGCATGCTACCAAAAAAACCGGGAAGGCTGATGGCAACCAGAGCCGCGAAGCCGAGATACTGCCCAGCAACGATGTGTCGCCGCCGAAACAGACTGTTTACCTGGGAGAAAAACAGAAGCAGGATTAAGATGTCGTCTAGATTCGTAGCCGTAAAGGCTGTAAAACCTGTTGAGATGGCTTTTAGTAAGTCAGGCATCGTTTCACTTCTCAATCATCGTGCGGTGTTGGAAAAGAGGTGGATTCGCCCATAACGGAGGGTACGGTTACCGCCTCAAAGGCAAATCGCTCGTGGATCTCGTCAATGCGGCTTGCGATTATACCCACCAGCCGTGGGTAACGGATCCGTTGGATCATGAACCATCCACAGGTCACTGCGAGATAGCTCAGAAACAGGTAAGGGAATAAGTTGTAGGGGGCTTCTGGAACGGGGAATAGGCGGCTACCGGGAATGCCAATGCTTCCCAAAATGGGCAATCCCATGAAGGCAATCCCCAACACTGAAAATAGGACATCGCGCGATCGCAACACGTTCAACCGCAGTAGATAAACTGGAGCTGCAATCGAGATCAAGACATAAACGGTGAGGAAGCCGTAGCTGGCGATCGCTCCCAAATATCCCATAGTGGCAAACAAGGGCACATGAGCCATTGCCAACACCGCAGGTACCAAAAACATCAGCACGGAACAAACTGTAACGGCTACATGAGGTGTGCGATTAAAGGTATGGGATTCCCCTAACATGGAGGGAAACAACCCGTGGCGTGCCATCGTAAAACAGATCCGAGCTGCTGGATTAATGCTTCCCAGGACACAGGCAAAGAAGCTGAACAAGGCACTGATGGTGACTAAATCGCCCAGGAAACCCAGGCCGATGTGGTGTGCCAAGAAGCCTAAAGGTTCCTCAGTTGTAGCAATATCCACACCGGCCTTATGAAATCCGAGAACTTCGATATAGGCAGTCGACATGAAGAACAACCCGGCCATAATGGCACTGCCCATGACGGCTCGAGGAATGGTTCGCAATGGATCCTTTGCTTCATCTCCCAAGGAAGTTGGGCTTTCAAAGCCTGAAAAGGCAAAGAGCACGAGTACCAATCCCATAGCGATCCCACCGGGTGTTACGTCATGTAATGCCAACTGGGACCAATCCAGGGCAAACCCGGTGTGTGCCCAAATCAGAAAGCCCAGTCCTAGAATGAGTGCAATGGATAGGCCTTCCATCCATAGCATGGCTATGGCTGAAAGCTGCACATCTTTGTAGGCGGCGTACCAGGCAATAACAGCGCCAATGGTGAGCCAGGTAATGGGAGCTAAGTGGATTCCCAGGTAGCTCAGCAACACATCACTGAAATTGGCAAAGCCGCAGAGCACTGACATTCCCGTAAATAAATAGGCCAGGACCAAACTCCAGCCGCACATCACTCCGGCGGTTGGTCCCAACCCTTTGGCAATATAGGAGTAGAGAGAACCTGGCGAAGCCGAACGGCTAGCAAATTGATTGATATTAATGCTGACAAACAGCAATCCCACTAGCCCTATTAAAAAGCTAAGCCAGGTGCCATTGCCCGCCAGAGCCACAACCAGGCCGATGTTAGAGGCGGGAATTGTGGTGGGTGCAATCACTGCAAACGATTGCGCCAAAACTTCACCAAAGGGAAGGCATTCTGGTTTTAAGCCATGGGCACTGCGAGTTGCTGTTATCGGTAAATCACTAGACATCAGGCAAATCTCAGTTAATGGAACGTCGTGCGGAGCGCGAATGGCTTTACCGCCTTAAATAGGCCGCCCCAAAGCACGCGGGTTAGTTGCTCGGCAAGGATTTTGCAAAGAGCACAATTTCAATCTATGGAGACATACCGATAGAATCAAATACTCTTTCTTGTCGAGATGATAAATTGAATTTATTCAAGCCTTAGAAACCAAAATTTAATGAGCTTTTCAAGTCATGAGGAAATTATCAAAGGCGCACCAGCAAGGCTTCTGAGATTTCCGCATTCTCCCACCGGAAAACTGTATTATTAAATGTGTTTTTTTAATGACAAAGTTAAAGCGCTATTAAATTGTAGTTGTAGAGTCTGAAAAATGGCTTTTCTATGTCTTTCCAAGAAAACTACTTTGGTGTTAAGGAATAGGAGGATGAAACAGAATGTAAAACTATAATCTAAAGTTCTATTTCATACCCTTATTCATTCTGTATGACGTTAATTCTTAGCTTTCAGGAAGTAGAAAAATTACTTCCTGAGTTCTACAACCGCAGCAATTGCTGTTTGAATTTAGCTCCATAGGAATCGTTTATTCAATAATCTGTGCTTCTTTTTGTGGGAGTAGCAGTGAGACCACCACTCCTACAAAAAGAAGCACAGATTGTTTTATGGATACCCTATAGAAATTAACTTAAATGTTTAAAGGGTTTGCCAAAAAACTTGAAATTCATTACAACATTTTTTCGAGTTGATAGATACAAGAAATGGGTGTGTAGCAGAGCTCTATATTTATCTCTTGTGCCTAATTTTAATGTTGGTAGCTACAGAAAAGATTATTTTCTCGTAGGTGAAACACACGAGAAAATAATCTTTTCTGTAGAGCAAGTATAGTGTAATTCAAACAGCAATTCTCAGTATGGGCATCAAAGCCAAGAGTTCACGCCCGTAGGGCGTGAACTCTTGGCTTTGATGCCCGAAAACCGCGCGCCAAAGGCGCGCGGTTTTCGGGCCTAATTTCAAAATGAGAATTGCTGTAATTCAAATTTAAGTTTTGCAAGAGACTGAATGTCCGTCTATAATCTCCTCAATGAAGTTCCAGCGTTAATGGGATGAGCAAAATTATGTTCATCCGGTGAAAGAGGATCAAACCTTGGCCCTGAGTCGCTCCGGGTTGAACCACAAAGATGTGTACAGCTATGGCGGTTTTTTGCTGAGCTTGGTTTGGCAAAGATTTGGCATAGATGTTGTACGTATACAACACCTATAGCGGTCCTCATCACATTTATCCCAGTGGTTAAGGAGCCTTACTCGAAAGGCTTAAGCGTCGTGGAACCGTAACGAATGACCCTTGAACAACTCCGAATTTTTTTGGCGGTGGTTAAACATCGTCACTTTACCCGTGCGGCGGAAGAGCTTTATATTACACAGCCAGCGGTGAGTGCAGCTATCAATACTCTGGAGAAAGAGTATGGAGTCAAGCTCTTTCACCGTATTGGTCGGCATATTGAAATTACCGAAGCTGGGAAGTTTCTGGAACTGGAGGCCCAAAAGATCCTGGATCAAGTGATTTTGACGGAGCGGGGTCTACGGGAACTAAACAACCTGAAGCGAGGAGAAGTGCGCTTAGGCTCCAGCTTGACCATTGGCAATTACTGGCTACCCAATTGGATTAGCCAGTTTAAGCAAAAACATCCTGGTATTGCAGTGACATGTACTTTGGGGAATGCCGAGGAGATTGGTGAGGGTACTGTGTCAGGGAGGTTTGACCTGGGCCTGGTAACGGGTAGTGTCAAAGCGTCGCTACAAAGCACGCTCAAGCAGGATGAGGTAGGGAGCGATCGCATCCAGATTGTCGTAGGCCGTTCTCACCCCTGGTACAAACGCGGCACCATTGTTGTTGATGAGTTGCGCGAAACTTCCTGGGTGATGCGGGAGTCGGGTTCTGGTGTGCAGCAGGTATTTGAGGACATGCTCAGACACCTGGGCATTGAACCTTCTAAACTTCAGGTAGAACTCATCTTGAACAGCAGTGAGATGGTGAAATCTGTCGTAGAGGGAGGCCTGGGTGCTGCTGCTGTGTCTGAGTTGATGCTGCAAAAGGAACTGAAACTGGGTACGTTGCGAGCTATTAAGGTGTTGCATCTACCAGCCGAGCGCGGTAATCGCGTGCTGGATATTATCCAACCCGTACTGATGGTGTGGCATCGGGAACGGTTTCAGAGCCGGGCGGCGATCGCCTTCCAAGAACTTCTGCTACGGGACAACCATCAACGCCGGGGAGAACCGGACACATCTGCGGCTTGCTGAAGTAGCGCGTTGATGTCTAACACTTTGTTGGTGTCATTGCCCATCACCAGAGGGAGGCTGCCATTCCACTTGTCGATGGCCTGCTTTTGTAGTAATTCGGAAGTGAGGGTTTCTTTGAGCAAACGCTGGGCTTCGGCTTCGCCCCGCGCTAAATTGACCTTGGCTTCTGCTTCTTTGGATGCTTTCAGAGCGACAAATTCCGCGCGTTTTGCATCCTGCTCAGCAATTTGTTTGGCTTCAACGGCATCACTAAAGCGGTTCGTAAAATGAACATGGACAAGGGAAATATCATCTACGTCTATGTAATAGGGTTTTAAGCGGGTTGTGAGCAATTCATCCACTCCAGATTTCACTTCTCCGCGCCGGGTAATGATTTCTTCTGCGGTGTATTTTGCCATCACGGCTTTCAGCACTTCCTCAACAGCCGGATTGATGATGCGCAACACGATCGCCTGCTCATCCCCCACCTCTTGAAATACCCGGTTCGCCTGCGGCGGGTTGATATGCCAGTTCAGGGCAACATCGGTGTAGACCTCCTGCAAATCTTTAGAGGATGCTTCTGCAGAGATCTCCTGGCTTTGCACCCGCACGCTAAGCTTCTGCACCGTATCTACGAGTGGGATGATGACATGGATACCTTCATCAAGAACCGGCTCCTGCACCTTCCCGAATCGCATCCAAACGCCACGTTCTCCGGCACTGACGATGACAAAAAAGCTAGAGAGAAACAGCAGCGCTAGTAATGTAAAAAAAATATTTCTGGCAGCATTAAAATCACGTTTTGAACGAGAACTAATGTTGCGTTGGGTGATTTGATCTGGCGTTTCCAGAACCATACTTGCTAAGAACGCGGGTTTCCATATAACCCTGCATCATAACGCACAAGCACCTGTGTTCCCATGCATGGATGTTGTAATCCAGCAATTCTCAGTATGGAATTAGGCCCGAAAACCGCTTGCCTTCGGCAAGCGGTTTTCGGGTTTCAAAGCCAAGATTGCGCGCCCGACGGGCGCGCAATCTTGGCTTTGAAGCTCATAACGAGAACCGCTGGTTGTAATCGCAGCAGTTCTCCTTTTGGTAGGATCCGTTTAGGATCGAGCGCCATCATGAACTGTAGGGGCGGGTCTAGCAGACTATCCTTGCTTGTGTCATTAACTCTTTGGCAAAACCTGCCCTCACAGGCGATGGGCGATCGCACCCTCAGGCAAGAACGCGTTTGCATGATGGGGTAGGTTGTGTGGTTGAAATAACGACAAACCTGTCCCCTACGGAAGACCATCATGGAATAAATATAGGTTGCTAACTGAATTTGATATAACACTAGTAGGCTGCGGCCTAAGTTCACAACCTATGTTTTGTGTGGGGTGCTTCGCACCCCACACAAAACATAGGTGATGGATTTCCGCCTCAGCGTACTAGGATGAATGGAGTTGTGTCTTTGACCTTCCTGTATCCAAGTTCCTTCTGAAAACCAGCGTTATGGCAAAATCCCAGAAGTCTGAAAATGTGCCTAAGGCTATGGAAGAGAAGTTCAACAGCATTGTTGCACTGACCGATGAATTTGCTCGTCAACGCCTCAATGATGAGTATGCTCAGCTCTTTCGTAAGGCCACAGCAGCTCTGTGCCGTAAGCGGCCTTCCCCCCTCGAAAGTGGACAGGCCAAGACCTGGGCGGGAGGTATTGCCCATGCCATTGGCATGGTTAACTTCCTCTATGACAGCTCTCAAAACCCCCACATCACGTCAGCGGACCTCTACAAATGGTTTGGCATTGGGGCCAGTACAGGACAGGGAAAGTCGAAACTGGTGCGAGACACGTTGAAGATGCAGCAGTTTGACCCTGAATGGTGTTTGCCCAGTCGCATTGACGATAATCCTTTGGTTTGGATGCTGTCAGTGAATGGGTTGATTATGGATATTCGGCGTGCTCCGTTGGGGGCACAGGTTGAGGCCTATCGCAAGGGGCTGATTCCTTATATTCCAGGGCATAAGGAGGATAGTGAGGCGATCGCCGCTCAAGTGCTAGGCATCTCTTCCCAGGGTAGCCCTGCATCGCGTAAGACTACCAAGACCAAGGCTACCAAGAAGAAGCAAGCCACTTCTCCAGAAGCGCTTCAGGCTCTCTATGTTATAGATGTCATATTAATTGATGGCCCGGTTACGGATAAGTTTCTCAATAAGAACCCGCAGGTGATTCGCACGATTGAAATTCGGGGTGATCAGACATTGGCAGATCTCCATGCCATTATCTTTAAAGCATTCAACCGAGAAGAAGAACATCTGTATGAGTTTCAGCTCAGGGGAGAGCGACCCAATGACCCCAATGCTGAGCGGTATGGGCTTGTAATGGATGGCGACGATGACATGGGTATCCCCCCTGCGGAGGATGCTTCTAAAGCTCAAATTGGAGCATTAGGTTTGGAAATTGAAGAACCCTTTGGTTATTGGTTTGATTTTGGGGATGACTGGTGGCATCAACTGGAGATTACAGCGATCGCAGAACCTCAACCGAAGGTGAAATATCCGCGCATTACTCAGCGGATTGGAGCCAGCCCTCCACAGTATGCTGACTTTTAAGACTTCTAGTACGCTGAGGCGTAAATAGATAACCTATTTTTCTGTGGGGGTGCGAAGCACCCCCACAGAAAAATAGGTTACGGACTTAGGCCGTAGCCTACTAGAGCTATAACTAACGCTTGCGAAGGTTATGAGCGATCGCATCCCCTATCCATTGCACAACTTGCACCAGCACGATCAACAGCACCACGGTAATGATCATGACCCGTGTATCAAACCGTTGATAGCCGTAGCGAATCGCCAGATCTCCTAAGCCACCGCCACCCACAACTCCGGCCATTGCCGAGTAACCAATTAAGCTGATGACCATGATGGTGAGTCCCAATGCGAGGGAGGGTAACGCCTCAGGAATCAGCACTTTGTAGATGATTTGCCAGTGGTTGCAGCCCATCGACTCTGCTGCTTCCACGAGGCCACGATCAACCTCCAATAAGGATGTCTCCGCGACACGGGCATAGAACGGAATGGCAGAAAGGGTCAGGGGAACCAGGGCGGCTGTGCTGCCAATGGTGGTTCCTACGATGAGGCGGGTCAGGGGAATGATGGCGACTAGCAGGATGATGAAGGGGAGCGATCGCCCTGCATTCACGACCGAGCCCAACGCTTGATTGATCGTCGCGTTTGGCAAAAAACCGCGTGGCGCTGTCATCACCAACAGCAACCCCAGGGGCAAGCCAAAAATTGCCGCCAGCACGGCTGATATGCTCACCATGTAAAGAGTTTCAAGTGTTGCTGTCCACAAGCTGTTCAGAAGCTGAGCGTCCATCTTCTACCTCAACGGCGATATCTAAACGATGCAAATATTCCAGAGCTGAAGCAACATCGGCCCCCGAAAGTTCTAGTTGTAATTGCCCCACCGATTCGCCTCCAATGGTCTCGACGCTACCATTGAGAATGTTGACTTCTATGTCATATTGGCGAATCAATGTATTAATGATGGGTTGATTTGCAGTGGTGCCATTGAAGGCGATGGTCGCGAGCACGGTGCCGGGGTGAGGGTGATATTGCCGGCGTGGAAAAAAGTCTTGAGCGAGCCGTGAACTGGGTTGGGCTGCAAGATCTACAACGCGCCCCTGTTCAACCACTTTGCCGCGTTCTAGGATGGCAACGCGATCGCAAATATGTTTCACGACCCCCATATCGTGAGTAATCAGCAGAATCGTCAACCCCATCTGCTGGTTCAAGTTCTTCAGCAAATCTAAAATCGAACGCGTTGTTTGGGGATCAAGTGCGGAGGTCGCTTCATCGGATAGGAGCACTTTAGGATTCGCGGCTAGCGCACGCGCAATCCCCACCCGTTGCTTTTGTCCACCAGAAAGTTGTGCTGGGTAGTTATCCCCCTTTCCCTCTAAATCCACCAGGGAAAGTAGCTCCTCAACCCGTGCTTTCCGCTTGAGCCGACTGTATCCCATCACCTCCAGCGGCAAAGCAATGTTTTCAGCAGCAGTGCGACTACTCAGCAAATTGAAATGTTGAAAAATCATGCCAATGCGTCGCCGCGCTCGCCGTAAGTCAGGCCCCGAAAGCGCGGTAATATCCTGCCCATCGACCACAATGCTTCCCGAGGTGGGTTTTTCTAAGCGGTTGATGCAGCGAATCAGGGTACTTTTTCCCGCACCACTCTGACCGATCACGCCAAAAATCTCACCCTTAACGATGTCTTCACTGAAACTCTCCAGGGCGACAAAGGAACCATATTGTTTACGCAACTCGCGGATTGAAATCATCGCTTTTTCCACTGGAAAAGACTTGCAAGAGATTGATTTTTCAACGCTTCTTATTTGATGGATATGAGGCTTGTGGGATGGGCATCTTGCCCGTCTACAAACAGGGCAGGTAAGACGCCCAACCCATAAGATTAGAACCCCTGAAGCTAATCACCTATTCATAGAATTAACGGTGAAATGATGATAGTTGTTGATTTTTCGTGTGTGATGCACACGAAAAATCAACTCTTTCAATGCTTGCTTAAGCGGGAATAACAGCCCCTTGATATTTGTCCTGAATAAACTTTTTGGTCTCAGGCGATGTCAACAATGTTGCTAACTTCTGGATATTGGGATCTGTTTCTCGTCCCTTGATTACTGCCAGAATATTCGCATAGGGATTGCCTTCAGCCTTTTCTAACGCAAGGGCATCTTTTGTAGGATTTAAGCCTGTTTCAATGGCATAGTTGCCGTTGATGATGGCTAGTTCAACATCATCGAGGGCGCGGGGTAGCTGCGCGGCTTCTAACTCTACCAGTTTGATGTTTTTAGGGTTAGCTTCAACATCCTGGGAAGTCGCTTCGACGCCAACACCGCTCTTGAGTTGCACGAGTTGGTTGTCTTGAAGGAGTTTGAGCGATCGCCCCAAATTTGTCGCATCATTGGGAACCGCTAACTGTGCCCCGTCACTTACTTCACTCAGGGACTTAATTTTACGAGAGTATAGGCCCAATGGTTCAATGTGAACGGGCACAACAGCTACCAAATCTAATCCCCGTTCCTTCGCAAAGTCTTCCATATAAGGAACATGCTGGAAGAAGTTGGCATCCAATTGTTTGTCATTGAGTGCTAGATTGGGCTGCACATAGTCGGTAAACTCAACAATTTCCAGGTCTAGCCCTTCGTTAGCGGCCAGGTTGTCTTTCACAAAACGAAGGATTTCAGCATGGGGTACGGGCGTCGCTCCCACCGTCAGCTTTGCCGATGCTGAAGAGGCACCTGAAGAGGTTTCGGAGGAGGCAGATTCAGAAGTGTTGGTGCCGCATCCGGCAAACAGAGTCGTTGCAGCGAAGGAACCTGCTGCAACCAGGAAAAAGCGGCGGTTCAGATGAGTCGAAATAGGGCTGTGAGATGGTGGTTTCATAATCCTCAATCTTGTGTTTTTGGGGTTGGCCATTGCGGTGAGGCACGAACTCCTGACAAACCAATCCACTAAAGCGGTGCAGAAACCTGACCTGCCAGTATATGAGGCTGACTTTGATGGCGTATTGTCTGGGGGCGAGAAAGAGTTTTACTGGGAAATGGGGTAGGCGATCGCCGAATCTCCCCTAATCCTACCGGAAAACCATAGTTTATGACCTGATGTCGGTAATCCTGCGTTGCCGCTGTAACAATTCACATTGCTGTGTGTTAAGCAAGGGTGTGCAGCCCACCATACGAGGCAAATACAACCGTTGAAATCCCACTTTTGGGTGAGAAGGAGTAACCGATCGGGTTAATTTAGGCTGTGTTCGGGTAAAGATCGTTTTGGGCGCTGCGCAACACGCAACACTTCGAAAGTCCCATTTTGGCGTATGCTTTGCGCACGCCAAAATGGGCACTTCAGCTTATCCCGAGCCGAGGTTAATTAGACCTGACTGAATGTACATAAGAGCGTACATAAGAAAGCAGCTTTATGGAGGTAATACTGCAAGTCCATAAAGCTGCTTTAGGAACCAGCCTGGTTATTTATTGGGCGTGCAAAAGATGCCCCATCTTCTCAGCCTTGGTAGCTAAGTAAGGTGCATTAAAATCATTGGCGGGGATCACCAGGGGAACACGATCCACAATGTTCAAATCCCAACCATGCAAGCCAATAATTTTTTGAGGATTGTTCGTGAGTAAGCGAATATTTCGCACGTTCAGATCTTTGAGAATTTGTGCACCAACACCATAACTTCGCTGATCAGGTTTGAAGCCTAACTTTTCATTCGCAACGACAGTATCAAAACCCTGATCTTGAAGGGAGTAGGCTTTGAGCTTATTGATCAGCCCGATTCCGCGACCCTCCTGGCGGAGGTACACAACAATGCCTTCGCCTTCTGCCTCAATCATTTGCAATGCGGTTTGTAGTTGTGGGCGACAATCGCACCGGAGAGAACCAAAGGAATCCCCTGTTAGACACTCAGAGTGGATGCGCACCAGAACCGGCTTGTCTGCAAACTGTCTGGGATCACCTTTGACGATCGCCGTAGACTCTGTCCCATCCAGAGCGTTTCGATAACCATAGACCTGGAACTGACCGAATTGACTGGGAAGCGCGGCGATTGCCTCCCGCACGACAAATCGATCAGTCTTCAGCCGATAACGCACCAAATCTGCAATGCTGATTAGCTTTAACCCATGGGTTTTGGCATAACGAACCAACTCCGGTAGCCGCGCCATGGAGCCATTTGGATTCTGAATCTCGCAGATGACTCCGGCTGGATATAATCCCGCTAACCGTGCCAAATCTACAGCGGCTTCTGTATGTCCAACCCGCTTCAATACACCTCCTGCTTGGGCGCGCAAGGGAAAGATGTGTCCAGGGCGGCGCAGATCTTGGGGACGGGTTTGGGGGGCGATCGCTGCCTGAATCGTCTGTGCTCGATCCTGTGCAGAAATCCCTGTACCGCCCCCCGCAGCGTCAATGCTGACGGTGAAAGCTGTCTGATGGGTATCGGTGTTGTGATTGACCATCAGAGGAAGTTGCAGTTGATCCAGTCGATCACCCGTCATTGCCAGACAAATCAATCCCCTTGCATGGGTCGCCATAAAGTTGATCATGGCGGGAGTCGCAAATTCTGCGGCGCAAATCACGTCTCCTTCGTTTTCGCGGTCTTCATCGTCCACAACGACAACGGCTTGGCCTGCTCTGAGGGCGGCGATCGCTTCAGGGATGGGATCAAATACCGGGTTTGTGCCTGGGAGAAAGGAGGACTCAGCCACTGTTGTCGTTAAGTCCGTACTTGGGATGAATTGCTCAAACATAGGTTCAGGGGATTGCAGAAGGAATAAGGGGGTGAGAGAGATTACACGAGGCCGCTCAAAGTGGTGCTCAGGCGATGCAGGAATGGATTTCGTAAAGAACGGTTGAACCCCGAACACTGGTAATCACCCTTCCATGGGGATGCCGTTCATGAGTAGGTTGATGCTAGAGCCAAATGGCATTCACCTTTATGGAGGTATGCTAGGAGCGGCGTTCTTGCCAGAGGCCAATACCGTCATATAACCCTGGAGCCATCAAAAAGACTTGAACCCAGAGAATATTGAACCACCAGTACAATCCTTCAATAATGTTGGCTTCGCCAAATATCGAAAGTGTCAGCACGTAAAAGGCGATGCTAATAAACAAACTAGCCAATGACGTAATGATACCTTTTGCGGGTTGCACGAGTTGCGTAAACGGCCATAAATTAAATTGCCAGAGTAAGCCTAAACCGACCGTTGTCCAGATTGCCGCAAACGTAGGGCCAGTTGTCGTGGTGAATAGATCAATCCCTATTTTCTTCAGGACTAATGCCATGATTAACGTCAACAAAAGTACAGCACCTGTGTGAACAAAGCCTAACTGAGGTTGCTTGAAACTTAGGTTATTCAAAGGCCAGCGTTCAAAGAAGCTACCAAAAACAGTAGAGGTAGGATACCAATACCAGGGAATGTAGAACGGATCTAATCCCCACAGTTGTGGAAGAAATGTAAGGGCTGGTGCAATAAAAAATACAGCCAGAAAGATATTGAGAAAACCACTAACGGGATCCCAATGACGGGTGCGATCGCTCGTCACAATCGTATTATCAAAGAAGAACAAACTGGCAGCAGCGGTAACAATTGCGGTTTGTCCCCATTGCCCCACTTGAGTATCGGCCAGAATAGGAGTACCTGCAATGTATTTCCAGGCTTCGCCAGTCAAATAGGACAACACCAGCAATATGACTAAGTTGATGGTACCGCGACCGAGGCGAGTGGTGGAGAAGCGATCGCCCGGATACCCATTTAATGAAAACCCTAAATGCCACCACCATACAAAAAAGATGGTGATGTAGATTAATTTAGATGTAGTATCCAGTTGAAAAATTTGACCTAAAAGTAATTCAAACAACAAACTAATAACAGCAATGAGCCCAATGAATAGAATCCCTTTGTAAGGTTGGCTTTTCCAAAGGCTTTGCCGAAGGGTTGTGTTTCCAATACTCATGGCTTTCTCCAGGGAAAAGTTATTTGGTTCTAGCGATCGCGCTCAAACCCGCCCTCCCGCCCTTTTTCAGCAGGGGGAGATCACGCAGAAAAACTTTTCTGGTAACCAGTAAGCTGCTTTTCCGTTTCCCCCTCCCCCAGGAGAGGGGGCTAGGGGGTGTGGGTTTGCCTTTGGTGTCTGGAGGAGGCTGGTGTACACCGCAGTTCTCCAAAAGGGGGAAGGCTACTGGTTACTGGTCAGGCTTAATTCAGTTTGTTTGGTGCGAGAGTTACGGATGGCGATCGCCCGATCCAACAATGTCACTGCATAATCCGCAGAAATGACTGGAGCGAAGAAAGTATTAATCCGCCGTAATGCTGCTGGTTCATCTTCCTGAAACTGGCAAGCCGACGCATCTCCAATCACAATTGGATTTAGCCCGTGATCTCGTGCAGAACGGGCATTACCTTCAATGCACCAATCCAAATGAATACCGGTGATGATTAGTGTACGAATTCCCCAACGGTTGAGGTAAAGCGGAAGGGTTGTGCCGATAAAAGAGGACTGATGGGCAGTTTCAAAGAACTCTACATCTTCAGGTTGCTGGAGCGCTTTCAGCTCATCCACCAGAGCCCCATCCCACTGCTTTTTCTCCTCGCTCCAATCTTTGTAGGGCTCATACCAAGTGCGGTATTGTGCCTCATCCAGTGGGGTTTTCGGATAACTTTGCCGAAATATGTCATAACCAATCCAAAAAAACTTTGCCCCTGCACGACGAGCGGCAGTCGCAACTTTAATGGTATTTTCCAGGGTGGGGCGTTCCCACTGTTTTTCTCGAGCTTGCGCTCCCTGAGGGCTGTAAAGGCTGTTGTTCTGGCTAATGGAGAGAAATGCTGTGGGCTGTGCCAACAGTTCTGCCAGGTTAACGTTATGCCATTGGGGATGGAGTTCGGGAACGGGAGTTGCTGTTTTGATGACCGAGCTATTTTCTGTTAGTTGGGTTGCGTTACTCGTTACGGTAGATGAATGCTGGGGGAGTGTCATGCTTAAATACCCTCACCGAATGGATTGTGCTACTAATGCCTATAACCAGGGATGCCGAGGCGGATTGGTGCCGTTGAGGTAGTAGTTGCCGATGGCATAGTATTTCCAACGCACAGGGTCGTGTAGGGTGTGGGCACGGGCATTCCGCCAATGGCGATCGTAGTTGAACTGTTGTAGAGTCGATTTTGTACCAGCCAGTTCAAACAGCTTGTTGGTTGCCAGCAAGGATGCTTCGGTTGCTAGAGCTTTCGCTTCTGCCACCGCAATGGAGGATTCGACCACTTTGGCCTCTTCCAATCCAGACTCATAGGCAGCATCAATCGCCAATCCAGCACGGGTTAGCAAAGCTTCCGCTGCATGGACCTGGATAATAATGTTACCCAGGTTGTAGAGGGTGAGGTGATCTTCGTAGCCATGCTCCTGGTTGCTGTCGACCCAGGGGCGAGTGTGATTGCGGACGAAATAGAGCGTATCGCGCAGTGCTGCTTTCGCAATGCCCACATCAACTGCAGCCTGAATAATTTGAGCGACGGCACCCATTGGCGTCGCCCGCTCAAAGGCAAGGTAGTGGGGAATCACATGGTCTGCCTGCACCTTTACATTTTCGAGAATGGTAGTGCCGCTGGCGGTAGTGCGTTGCCCAAAGCTTGTCCAGTCGTCTAACAGCGTCAATCCTTCAGCACCTCGCTCGACGAAGGCAACGACGGTATTGCCGTCCTCATTGGCTGCAATGGTGGGAATCCAGTGGGCCAGCAGCGCACCAGCAGAGTAATACTTTCGGCCATTCAATACATAGCCGTCGCCTGATGGGGTCAGCTTGGTTTGCACATCGGTTACTGACTTGGTGCCAATTTCTGAAAAGGCATTACCAAACCGCTTGCCCTGAAGAACCAGGTCGAAGAAGAACTGCTTTTGTTCCTCAGTACCATCCAGACGAATAGCTTCCACCATGTAGAGGTGGTTTTGGGGAATTTGACCCAGGCTGGAATCAGCTTCAGCGATAATTTTGATCACCTCGGCCAGGGTGGCATTGGAAACTCCTGCTCCACCATATTCTTTGGGTACGATGATGCCCCAAAGACCGCTCTGAGAAAACTTCTTCACTTCTTCGACGGGAAGGCGGCGATCGCGATCGCGCACCGAATCCTCCTTCGCAAACTCAGCGGCGAGTTCTTTGGCAATGGCGATCGCTTCTTCATCGCTCTGGATTACATGCGCTTTTGGCTCGGCACTGACATCAATAGGCAAAGTTGTTGTCATAGGTGAATTGTCCTTATGTAGAGGATTCGATAGCAAAAGATGGATTAGTTGGGCTTACACAGTTACCAACTCAGGTGCAGGCTGACGGCGATTTTCGAGCTGATGCACCAGCGGAATAACATCGCGACCAAAGGCAGGCAGGTCCTCGGTGTAGTGCAGGAAGCCACCCAGGATCAGGTCTACGCCTGCTTCATGAAACTGCTGGATCTTCTCGGCTACCTGTTCCTTCGTACCGATAAGACCGGAGCGGAAACCGTCGTTGTATTGCACCAAGTCTTCAAAGCTAGAGTTGGCCCACATCCCGGTTTTGTCGCTGGTGGATGCGCCTGCTTCCTTTACGGCTTGTCCAAAGCCTTCAACCGCTTCACGATCGGCCTGAGCGATAATTTCTCGCAGGACATCGTGGGCTTCTTTCTCGGTATCGCGCACAATGATGAAGGCGTTCAATCCAAACTTTGGTGGCACTGCACGGCCTTCCAGTCGGGATAGAGCTTTGATGTCCTCAATCTGCTCCCGTGCGCCTTCCAGCGTGTTGCCATTCATGAAATACCAATCAGAAACGCGGGCAGCCATGCGGCGAGCAGCTTTGGAGTTACCTCCCTGGAAGATTTCGGGGTGGGGATTCTGGTTGACAGGGCGGGGCTTCACCCAACCACCATTAATGCGATAAAAATCGCCTTTGAAGTGGAACTCATCTTCTGTCCACAAGCCTTTCAGCACCCGAATAAATTCTTCGGAACGGCGATAACGCTCGTCATGCTCCAACCATGGCTCACCATAAATGGTAAATTCGCCCTTAAACCAGCCACTCACCACATTCAGGGCGAACCGACCCTTTGACAGGAAATCGATGGAAGCGCCAATTTTAGCGACAACACCGGGGTGCCACAGACCGGGGTGAACGGCGGCAATGAGCTTAAGTTTTTGGGTGACAGGAGCTAGAGCGGAAACGGTAGTGAGTGCTTCCAGTTGATACTCGGCTCCATAGCTGGCGATGAATCGTGCTTGGGCGAGAGCATACTCAAAGCCCACCTCTTCAGCGGTCTGTGCCAACCAGGCATTGTAGTCGTAAGTCCAATCTGTATTTTGTGGAATTTTGCTGACGACTAAGCCGCCACTGACATTGGGAACCCAATATGCAAACTTGACATCTACCATGGTTAAATCCTCCAGGATGCGGTTTCTCCAAAGGACACAGAATCACAGCCACATCAAAACTTGAGTGTGTTTAGCAGTTAAAAGCCTAAGCTCGCCTAAGGCTGAATATCCAAAGCCTTCAGGGCTGCTAGGCAAGCTGATGTGCTTAGAACCGGGCTAGTGAAATGTGTATTACCGAAAGGTCGATAAGCCAATCGGCTTATGTGGGAATGAATTTGTAGAGCTAAAGGTAACGGATTCAGAATTTAAATACAAGTGATCCGGAAAACATTTAGTGGATATTTTTTGAGTTATTTTCTAGCTATTCTTGAAGTTTCACTGAACACTGAGTCTGATAAAATCTAAGTTCATAATAGTTATTCATTTTGCGCTCATTTTGTGTCTATTTCATCAACATTTTGTCGAGGGTTCTAACTAGTTGATTATGTCGTAGAAGACTCAAGAAAAGTCTTCGAGGGATTGCTTATATTTGACTGTCTTGTACCGTAAACAGGTATGTGTATAGAGTTATTCTGGGTGGCATTTATGGAAGTGAAGTCAACAATAGAAGTTTCGCAAATTCCCATCATTGATATAGCTTCTCTGGTTTCAGGACAGGAATCCGGGGAAGTGGCTGAACAAATTCGGCAAGCGTGCTGTGATACAGGATTCTTTTATATTGTTGGGCATGGTATTGATACACAACTGCAACAGCGCCTAGAGGATTTGAGCCATCAATTTTTTGCTCAAGATTTGGATGCAAAAATGCAAATCCGTATGGCTCTTGGAGGGCGTGCATGGCGGGGCTTTTTTCCCGTAGGTGGTGAGCTGACCTCTGGGAAGCCTGACCTTAAAGAGGGGATTTACTTTGGCTCAGAATTGGATACCACACATCCGGCTGTCCAGCAGGATTTACCAATGCATGGGGCTAATTTGTTTCCAGGCATTCCAGGGTTTCGGGAAACGATTTTAGAATACCTGGATGTGATGACAGAATTGGGACATACATTGATGCGGGGAATTGCTCTGAGCCTGGGTTTAGAAGCATCTTATTTTCGCGATCGCTACACCACTGATCCCCTTATCCTTTTCCGCATCTTCAACTACCCTCCTGATGCAGCACAAGGCCAATCTTGGGGCGTTGGGGAGCATACGGACTATGGGTTGCTCACAATTCTCAAGCAGGATGATTCAGGTGGCTTACAGGTCAAATCTAAGCGAGGTTGGATTGATGCCCCTCCCATTTCCAATTCCTTTGTCTGCAACATCGGCGATATGTTGGAACGGTTGACAGGAGGAATCTATCGCTCGACGCCGCATCGAGTGAAAAATGTGTCAGGGCGCGATCGCCTATCTTTCCCCTTTTTCTTTGATCCCAGTTTTGATGCTGAACTCCATGCAATTGAGGTGGACGAGCACCTGATCAACGCGGATAAGGAAGAACGTTGGGATAAGACCAGTGTGCATGAGTTTCATGGCACCTATGGGGATTATGTGTTGAGTAAGGTATCAAAAGTCTTTCCAGAGTTACATCAGGAAGTGTTGTAGGGAGTCTACTTCGAAAGCCCTTGCTGTATTTAGGTAGTCATCTTGTAAGGTAAGCATCTTACCCGCCCTGATTTTAGGCGAGCAAGATGCTCACCCACAGAGGTTGTAGCTAATAAGTTTACTCATTAAAAAATGGTATCGGTTTTCGATAACGAATATCTATACAGTTAAGATTATCCCTGATAATATGCGGTTGAAATTAAAGCACATTCTTGGTTGAAGGATATTTATGGGCGAGATCAAGAAGGTCAGTGATCAGTTTTCCTCAGGCAGTCAGCCAAGTGTTGAGGCTTTGAAACAACTGGCGAATCAGGGATATAAGTCCGTGGTAAATTTGCGATCGCCGGGTGAAACCGGTAGTTTACCCGACGAGCAAGAACAGGCTGAAGCTAACAATTTGCAATATGCCAATATCCCCTTAAATCCAAACGAAGCGGATGAGAGCCTGACCGAAAAAGTACTGTCAGTGGTCGACGAATTACCAACTCCCATCTATTTCCATTGCGGAGCAGGAGCACGGGGCGGAGCTTTAGCGCTGATTGCCCTGGCAACTCAGCAACAATTAGGCCGTGAAGCCGTTATTGAAAAGGCAAAAGAATTGGAGATTAGTCTCGATCAGCCGCATCTCAAACAATTTTTGGAAAGCTTATCCTAACAGGTGATCGCTGCAACTCTGATAGGACATTGCATGCAATGTCCTATCAGAGTTGCAGCATATACGATTTTGATGAATGATACAGATAATTTCATGGTGCATGAAAGGCTAAATTCCAGCACCGTCCAGAAAGTCTTGAATGAGGTGATCAGAGTTGGCGATCGCCCCCTTCCCATCCAAAACTTGATCAGTCATCGCCGTAGATTGTTGTAGCTGGTTAATCTGCTTTTCGAGTTGCTTCACCCGCTCAAACAGTAACCCGATTACTTCTGCTTCTAAGTCACGCTTGTATGGGTAGTCGGAATCTTCGGTGTGCAGGCCGCTATGCCGCACGATGCGGCCGGGTACCCCTACGACTGTGCTGTAGTCGGGTGTGTCGCGCAACACCACTGAGCCAGCACCAATTCGAACATGGCTTCCGATATCGATATTCCCAAGAACTTTTGCACCCGCTCCTACAACAACATGATTGCCTAAAGTTGGATGGCGTTTGCCCCTCTCTTTACCCGTACCACCCAGAGTGGCTCCTTGATAGATCAAGCCGTAGTCACCAATGATGGCAGTTTCGCCAATAACAATGCCCATGCCATGGTCGATGACCATGCCTTTCCCAATAGTTGCGCCGGGATGGATTTCAACCCCTGTCAGCCATCGGCTTAACTGAGAAATAAGGCGAGGCACGAGCGGAATATGAGCTCTATGTAATTTATGAGCAATGCGATGAAAACAGAGGGCATGGAAGCCTGGATAACAAAGAAGGACTTCTAGCCAGTTTCGAGCCACAGGATCTCGTTGGAAAATAGCTCGAAAATCTGCTTGTAGAACGGTGAAAAAAGAATCTTTAGCTCGGTTCCGTGTAGATTTTGCACCGGGTATTTCCCTGGAAGGTTGAATTTGCGAATCAGTCTGAGATCTCTCCAGAGAGGATTGGGCCTTTTCCATAAAGCTTCCTTGTTTTCTACTTATAAGATTGACATGGAAACTTAAAAGTTGGGGAAAGAATGCCTTATGACAGTTAGTGATTAAACTAAATTGGTTATTCAAATCACAAATGTTTTCAGAGGCACAATTGTAATGTTTATTTTATTAACGGCGATCGCCAAAATGTTTCTCTAAAGAACATTCAGACGGATTGAAAATCCAAAGTCTCACAGCTTAAAACGCTGTGATTATAAGCTTTTGTATTTGCAGTCACAATGGTTACATAAAGTTGAAAGTGGGGAGCGATCGCCCTTTTAATGATGAGATAACTCGAATAGTTTTTCTTATTAATTCAATCTATATCTTAGTGCAAGCTTATATTTTATTGAGTCATGATCTAGCCTATTGGAGTTTTTTCACCAGAAAAATTGATGATTTGTATACGGTGTACCAAAACATTCCGGTTCACTAATTGGAGGGAGGGAAGCTCATTAGTTGTATTAATCTTTTGAATTGAAACAGAATTTAAATTAGCGAAGCCTTCTAAACATTTTTTAATAGAAAGAAATGGGTCAGCATTGTAAAAATAGCTTGTGGGGATCAGAAACAAGTTAGACATCACTAATCTCTGCTTTGTTTAATCGTTATTAAGCCTTTTCCCATTCCTTAAAACCTTATTTTCAGAAGTTGGATTAGTACTTCTGGCGATTTGATGTGGAAAGATTCATGGGATTAATAAACCCCTTGTTTCTTAATGGCAGAAAGGCGATCCCCTCCCCTGCAAAAGTATTGGTTTAAATGCACCATTACTAACCAAAAAAACGTTAGGAGATTACAATCATGGTTCAAGATGCGTTTACTAAGGTTATTGCTCAAGCCGATGTTCGTGGCGCATATTTGAGCAACGAGCAGTTAGACGGGCTGATTAACCTGGTACGGGATGGTAACAAGCGGATTGACGCGGTAAACCGTATTTCCAGCAACTCCGCAGCCATTGTTGCGAACGCTGCTCGCAGCCTGTTTGCTGAGCAACCCCAGTTGATTGCACCCGGTGGCAATGCTTACACCAACCGCCGTGCAGCCGCTTGCCTGCGTGACCTGGAAATTATCCTGCGCTACGTTACGTATGCTCTGTTCACAGGTGATGCCAGCGTTCTGGACGATCGCGCCCTCAATGGCTTACGGGAAACCTACCTGGCCCTTGGTGTTCCGGGTGGTTCCGTTGCAGCGGGTATCCAAAAGCTGAAGGAAGCCTCCATTGCCATTGTGAATGATACCAATAACATCACGCGCGGCGATTGCAGCTCTATTGTTTCTGAGTTAGCAACCTATTTTGATCGCGCATCTTCATCCGTTGGCTAATTCCTTTTAATTCCTCATTTACACACCATTAACTCGTTTTAGGAGATCGTTGACCAATGGCTAAGACCCCTTTGACCGAAGCTGTAACCTCTGCAGATTCCCAGGGTCGCTTCCTGAGCAGCACGGAGTTTCAAGTTGCATTTGGTCGGTTTCGGCAGGCGGCCGTTTCGCTGGAAGCGGCAAAGGCGCTTTCCGGTAAGGCCCAAAGCCTAGCGGAGGCAGCTGCCAACGCGGTATACCAGAAGTTCCCTTACACCACCCAGTTGCAGGGACCAAACTACGCTTCGGATGAGCGGGGCCGCGCGAAGTGCGTGCGGGACATCGGTTACTACCTGCGGATCATCACCTACGCTCTGGTGGCAGGCGGTACCGGCCCCATCGATGATTACCTAGTAGCGGGTCTGTCAGAAATCAACAGCGCTTTTGAACTGTCTCCTAGCTGGTATGTCGAAGCGCTCAAGTACATCAAAGGCAATCACGGTTTGTCTGGAGATGCAGCGGTTGAGCTGAACTCTTACATTGATTATGTGATCAATGCATTGAGCTAATCGCATCTCGGATTTCAAGTGGCGAACGCGTCCAACTCTTTGCGTAGAATGTTGAGTTGTTAAAGTTTTAGGTTACTCGTGGGTGATCTAATTTAATAAATTAGCGGACTACGCAAGGGTTGTTTCTTCTTTCACTTAATTATTAGACACCCGGTGTTTCTAAAAATGCCGGGTGTCTTTGTCTTAGGAGATTTCCAGATAAGAACTTCCCCAATAATGGGGATATTGTTTCTCAGAAATCTCCTTAGCTTGCAGCTTGTCTCTGGTAATTGCGCAGAGTGACGCATATTAGGATGGCAATAACGGTTAGATAGATCCGTTGAATCCAGGCGTTACTCAGTTTGAGAGTGAGATTGGCTCCAATGAGGCCACCAACAAACATGGATGCTCCCAGAATAACGCCTAACGGGTAGTCAACCATGCCTTGATGCATGAAGATAAGGGTCGCGATCAGAGAGGAGAAAACGTTGATGAGTTTGGTGGTAGCGATCGCCTCTACAAATCTCATTCGAAATAACATGACGTAGGCGGCTGTCAATAACGTGACATAGCCTCCACTGAAGAAGCCGCCATAAATCCCCAGAAGAAATGTGACGACATAGCCCGCAATGGCGGCAATACAAGGTGTTTGCCCTTCAACGGTTACGAGTCCGGCTTTCTGATTGATGACCGATAAAATTGACACCGCAATCATCGATATCGATACAACGAGGGGAATCGATGTTGAAGGGATAATCAGTACCAATAATGCCCCCAGAATGGAACTGATGAGGGTTAAGCCGATTAATAAAGGAAGGCGTTTTGTATTGATGACTCCTTTGCCTATAAAGGGGAGTGTGCCGCCGATGCTCATGAAGGTGAGGGCGAACATATTGGTGGCGATCGCCGTCGAAGGCTCAACTCCAAAAACAAACATTATGGGAACGGTCACCAGAGATGTGCTTCCGGCAATGACACTGATGATGCTAGCGGCCAGAAAAATGGATGCGAGGAGAAGAATTTCTAGCGGAGTCATAAGGTAAGCAAGGGAATTTGAAGCACTCTGTGAGAACTACACTGAGATCCTGAGCTTACTCCGATTTGGTGACATTTATATCTTCTCCATCTGAAGCGGTGCCTAATGCTCTGTGCTATGCCTAAGCATGGTACAAAGCCTCAGGGGCACCGCTTCAGATGGAATTGGTATCAGAATAATCCTCACAAGTTCCTCAAGATCCTTGGTTAAGGTCAAGATAGCGCTGTTCAGAGGTAGAGCGGTTCCCCGAATCTATTACGAGAGGCTAGTAAACTGCGCTTCCCTCAACGGTGCCATTGTTGATGAAGGAACCAATCTCATGGATATGACCCATTACATGGAGCTGATCGCTTCTAATCAGCCCTGGAACCTCATTGTTTTCATGGCGATTCCCGTTATTCTGGCAGAGACAGTCGCTATCTCCGAACTCTACATTCTGTTTACGCGAAATTATAAAAGCCCTGTCCGCACTGTGAATAAACTGGCGGGAATCTTTGTTGGTTTCTACTTCCTGGTCATTTTCCTGCACCTGTTCTCCAAAGCGGTCATTCCTATTACGATGGCGGGTGAATGGCGAACTATTATTGATGTGATCGCAGTTAGCTTTTACTTGCTAGGGGTTGTTCCATTACTGGGAATCGCATTGTTAGAAATCGGGGCGATCTGGCGGAAGAAGAGCGAGGAATGGAAACTGGGAGCTCATGCAATATTTGTAGGGCTTTTCCTGCTGGTGGCTCACATCGCCATGATTTTTGGAATGTTAAATCCATCGTTGTTGATGGGTAATATGCCTGGGATGTAAATAACGTCAGTTCGGAATAAGCCGAACCGTCCATTATTGCGTGCGCGTCGCTCACGCAATAATGGGCTTTTTCGAGTGCCGCACGAAGCGCGGCACTCGAAAAAGCCCTTCACCCGAACTGAGGTTAAATAAATCCAGATCTTGCACAAAAAATAGAAACCTAATTTTTGCTAAGGGATTCACAAGGGAATAAAGGGGGTACATCCCACTTTTGCAGGTGAGGCGGCCATCGCCCACCTCACCTGCAAAAGTGGGATGTACCCAGAATAAAGTACCTGTTTTTGAAAGGGAAGGCGGACGAAGTCCGCCTTCCCTTTCAAAAACAGGTACTTTATTCTCAAGCAAAGCGATAAGTTGAGGTCAATCAATGAGGAGAGTTTCTAAAGAGGCGAGAGGAACGGTGAAGACGTAATAAATGACCCCAATGGCAAGCAGTAGAATGGCTAACCCAGATAAAATGACTTCTCGATCAGGTGGGGTGTAGGTATCGGATTCAATGCTGTTGCGTACGCTGAAGTAGTGCTGGATGGAGAATAGAATACCAAGCAGCCCAACGACGCTAAACGCGAGGCCCAGTTTCCAGCCAGTACCCGGAGGTTGGGGAGCTATCGGCGGACGTAGAATGCGGAGGCGTACAATGACGACGCCGAGGCCGGTGAGGGCGATCGCACTTCGCATCCAGGCTAAATAGGTGCGTTCATTGGCGAGGTGATCACGCGTTCGGTTTGGATTCACCGGCTGGGGGCGATCGGGCTGTTCCGGGGGTTTCTCAGGGTCGTTTTTCTCCCGTTTAATACTCTGCATAATGCGTTCTCAAGGATAAGTGCAGCGAATGGGATGAATCAATCGGAGAAGGCTCTAAATATACATAGCGAAATAACTATTGTAGATCTCTGCATTGGCTGAAAGCATCGATTCTGACTCTTGTTGCGTTTCATCTGGCGGCAGATTTGTGCCATTTTGCGGAATGTAGTCTCCGCAATACTCATTCGCTGGAACTGCTTCTTTCATCTTTTGAGGATAACTGAGGCCTAAGTGGGCCATGAGTATGATGAACTGGTTGCGGCTCCGATGGGCAAATCGGGGGTTCAGTTGTTTTTCTTCACCAATAGTTGAGACAGTATGGCCTTTGTAGTCATGGCCGGGATAAACCAATGTATCATCTGGCAGTGCAAACAACCGCTGAGTAACCATATCGTAGAGGGTGCCGGCGTCGCCTCCTTGAAAATCTGTTCGACCACAACCACGAATAAGCAGAGCATCTCCCGTAAGTAGATGCGTTCCATTGATGAGGTAGGCGAGGTGATGGGACGTGTGCCCTGGGGTAGCGATCGCCTCCACCAACACCGACCCTACGGCCAGAGTTTCTCCGTCCGCCAGGGAATGATCGGCGGCCTTTACCGTGGCATCCTTGGGCACCATGACCCGACAACCTGTTTGCTGCCTTAGCTTACCTGCCCCCGTGATGTGGTCGGCATGGAGATGGGTTTCCAGGCAGTATCGCAGCGTTAATCCCAAGTCTTCCAAAATGCTCAAATCTCGTTCTACCTGTTCTAATACCGGATCAACAAGAACGGCGTCACGGGTCAGTTTATCAGCAACCAAATAGGTGTAGCTGCTAGATTCTGGATCGAAGAGTTGGCGGAACAGTAGGGTGGGGTGCAAGACCTGGCGATCTATGGAGCGTTCCCCTAATTTCTTCGAGGCCAGAGGAATGGTAGGGACAGGCCGTACCCGTACGGGAAGCGATTGCAGCACCGTTTCGGCCAGGGATTGGGCTTGTCGGCGCAATTCGGGTACCGCTACAGTTTCCCACAGATCCCCTTTCCGTGGGGTCCCCAGGGTGTAGAGCAGTGATGACGCATGGCCCTGCGCATCCACAACGGCACCATTGGGGGCTGTATCCATGCCCAGGCCAATGCGGTTGGGGCGAATGAGACCCTGCGATCGCAAACTCACAATCAGAGGTTGGGGCGATCGCCCATAATCCGTCTCGATTCCGGTGCAATTAATGACACGGCTGACGTATAAAACTTTGTCGGCTTTGGACTTGCGTAGGCGCACCGTTACCGTTACGCCATCAGGGAGTACCTGATAATTCTGAATGCGCCCGGCGGCGATGATGAGTTGGTCGGAGGCCAGCATTTTGTCGATGCGATCGCCAATGCTGGGGGCGATGCGATGGCGATGCACTTCCCAATAGGGCCTAGCATGGCGTAGAAAACGCTGCTGCTCTGGAATCGGTAATCCCTGCCAGAGTTGTTGGGTGATCGGACGGAGGCTATCGGTTACGGCCCGCCAATCTAAATGTTGGGCACTGGCAGCCTGAATCTCGGCCCGAATGCAACGCAGAAGCCCCAACGCTGTTTTAGGGGCGGTGTCTGGAGTTAGAAATGCTGCATAAGGCTTCGTGGCTTGATGGGGCAGGGGAAATAACCCGCGACGCGAGATGGCATAAATTTGCCCCCGGTGATGACGTTCGTAGAGAGACACGACCATATCTACCATGGTCAATCCGGTGCCAATGAGAAGCACAGGAGCATCCGGATCTAAATCTGTAAGCGCATCAACAGACCAGGCATTACGAATGGGGCCGCTTGCTTCTGGCTGTTCAGAAAGGGGTGTTGTGGGGGCGTTACCCAGGGCCAACACCACCTTATCCACGGCAATTGAGGAGCTTCGTAGAGTTATGAGGGCACCTCGCTCTGTGGGCTCGATGGCGATCGCCTCATCGTGAACATAGTCCAACCGCACATTGCCCGGAGCGCTTGCCTCTGCTTCTTCCAAGATGGATTGGATGTACAACCCGTAAACTTTGCGGGGGATAAACGTGCTGGCGTTAATGTCATCGGGCAACAGGCTGGTTAGTTCACTGTGGTTGTAGCTGAGCCAGCGCAGTAGATGCCCCGGATCATCGGGAAAGGCACTCATGTTGCCAGCCGATACATTCAGCAAATGGCTGGGGGTGTTGGTGCTGTAAGCTACCCCTTTACCAAAGTCATGGCTACTCTCTATTAACTTGATTGTGAGTGACCGTGTGGCGGTTTTCAGTAAATGGGCCGCCACCAACGAACCACTGAAGCCGCTGCCAACAATGGCGATTGTCGTGGTGGTGGAAGTCGCAGAAGAGTCGGGTGCGATAACCATGGTCAGTAAGGTATAGAAGCAGTCACGGCGAAATTCGCTTCCGTTTGAGTATGGATGGTTGCGGCCGAGGCTCACATGCCTGGTTGGCAGCAATCCCGTGGGAAGAAATGGAGGAGTTGGTAGCGTTCAGGGTCTTTTAATCAAGGGTCTAACAGATGAAGTAGTTGTACTGTAACTCAAAGGAACTTTTTTTCAAATTCATTTCTAATTTTAAAGGGATTCAATTTTATTGATGTTAATGGTGAGCCAAACTTGTGAGTTTGTGGTATTTCTCCCGGCTCATTGATCTATGGGCTTCTAACATCCAAGCGCTGCCTTTGAACTGTGGCCCTATGAAGCTGGACGAATTACGCGATCGCATTCAAAACGGCAGCATCGAATTTATCCGCTTTGAACAGGCTGATACCTCCCTCGCTTAGAGCCGCTCTGGGCACCTTAGAGCAGAATACGGTGATGCAAACGAATGGGAGCACCACGAAGAGTTCCGCTTCCTCTAACCACTTAGGATCGTGTATTGAATATGAATAACCTGTAATTCTTTTTGTGAGAGGGGCGGCAAAGCCGCCCCTCTCACAAAAAGAATTACAGGTTGTTTTATCTGTGATCCTTAACCGGTGGCAAAGCTCGACATGGGCAAATAACGATTCGTTCTGTCGTCAGAAAGGCGTGACCCAGCATGGCTAGAAAGGCCCTGAACAGCAGAGCGAAGGCCTTTTTGATACCCCCAGAGGAGTGAATTCTACGTCTAAATGTTTTTGAAAGCACTTGAAATTCACATAAGCACGTGTCATACTGCCGCTACGAATACAATTGTAATCCGGTCGGGTTACCGTAGATTTTCCAGTTATCGATTCTTTTTCTCTAGAGTCGATGTTCGGGAGCTTTTGGGAGGTTCTCTGTGCAGCGCAAACATCATCATCTATCGACATTTTCAGTGCCTCGCCTGTCACGGCGGCGATCGCTTCAAACTTTTGCTTACCTGTTTGTAACGGGTTTAGGGCTCAGTACAGCCACCGCAGGCTGTAGCCCAACCTCAGAGTCTTCTGCGCCTACTGCCAGCCCAGCGGCAACCTCGTCTCAGGACTCCGCCGCATCGGCTAAGACTCTACGAATTGGTTATCAAAAGTCGTCAACAGCGTTGAATTTGCTTAAGACGAAGCAAAGTTTGGAGCCAAAGCTGGGTAAGGATGGCATTTCGGTCACGTGGAATGAATTCGCTGCTGGCCCACAAATGTTAGAGGCTCTGAACGTTGGCAGTATTGATTTTGCCTACACCGGGGAGACCCCTCCTGTATTTGCCCAGGCTGCCGGAGCCCCGTTAGTGTATGTAGCCTATGAGCCAGTAGGCCCAGCGGCTGAAGCGATTCTCGTTCAAAGTGACTCACCGATTCAGTCGGTTGCCGAGCTAAAAGGTAAGCGTGTCGCCCTGAACAAAGGGTCGAACGTGCACTACCTGCTGGTGCGTGCGCTGGAGGAAGCCGGATTGAAGTATACCGACATTGAAGTTGCCTATTTGCCACCAGGAGATGCCCGTCCTGCGTTTGAGCAAAAGTCGGTCGATGCCTGGGTCATTTGGGATCCCTTCCAGGCTGCTGCAGAGACTGCTGTGAATGCGCGCATTCTTCAAGATGGGCAAGGTTTGGTGGAAAACCGAGGGTTTTTCCTATCGACGAAGTCATTCACAGAAAATAATCCGGCGATTGTGCGATCGCTCCTTGATGAGCTCAATACCATCAGTGATTGGGCCAAGGCTAACCCCTCTGAAGTCAGTGCCTTCCTGAACAAAGAATTAGGGATTGATAAAGCCGCTCTTGATAAGGCCGAGAGTCGTCGCGGCTATGGCGTGAAACCCATGGATGCCACCGTTATTGAAGGCCAACAAAAAATCGCGGATACGTTTCTCGAGTTGAATCTGATTCCACAAAAAATTGATATAGCCAGTGTGATCTGGAATGGATAAGGGTTATGAGTTGGCGTATTCTCATCATTTTTCTGGTGAAAATACGCCATTTCTAACCTATTCCAATCATGGCTAAAGTGGTGCACGGCACAGGGGAAGAGGGTAGCTGATGGGATGGGATGTTTATCTCATGGGTTCTACGTTTCGGTCTCCTATCCTGTGCCTTTTCTAATGTTCCTGTGTGGTGTGGGGATGCTCTAATTCTCTGGCGGAATTGCTCTGGTGGGTTACGCCTGTAGGGCTGGATACTGCTCCCCATACCTTTCCTAATCATTGGGTATTCATCTCGAATTGCTGGTGAAATTGTTCAAAATCTGGCTTTGATATTCTTTGAAGGTTTACATGAAATGACGAGCCGAACTCTAGAGTCTGTTTTAAAGGGTGTTTTTTCGTCCATACGCACGAAAAAGCAACCCTTCCAGGCAGGCCTAAAACACGTCCTAGTTGATTGGCGCAAGCCAGGGATCATGCAGCGGTGGTTTCGCCCTCGATATGGGCGAGCGATCGCGCTATTTCTTGCTGGCCTTGCATTAAGTTTTGGGATGGCTGCCTGTGCGCCAACTCCTTCGACATCAACGGCTTCACCAGAGGCATCTGCACCGCCATCTGATCGGGTTGTGCGGATTGGTCATCAGAAGTTTGATCCCTTCACGCTGGTCAAAGCGCGGGGAGGTCTAGAGGAACGCCTCAAGCCATTAGGCGTAACTGTGGAGTGGACTGAGTTTCAATCGGGGCCGCCGATGATGGAGGCCTTGAATGTTGGCAGCATCGATATCGGCCGGACCGGGGATACTCCTCCGGTCTTTGCCCAGGCCGCTGATGCGCCTCTCGTTTATATTGGCAGCGGTTCCCCCAAAGCTTCCTCCTCTGCCATCGTGGTGCCCAAAGATTCACCCCTCAAAACAGTAGCCGACTTGAAAGGGAAGAAGGTGGGCTTCCAGAAGGGCTCTAGCGCCCACTATCTAACTGTGCAGGCTCTCAAGTCAGCCGGTCTGAAATGGGAAGACATTGAGCCCGTCAACCTGACGCCTGCGGATGCCCGCTCAGCATTTTCCCAGGGCGCAATTGATGCCTGGGGAATTTGGGACCCGTTCTATGCCGCGGCCGAAGCGCAACTGAATGCGAAAACCCTGATATTAAGCGAAGGATTGGCCGCCAATCGAGATTTTTATCTCGCGTCTAAAACCTTTGCTAACCAAAACGCTGATGTTATTGAGGCGATCGCTCAGGAAACCCGAGAAGTTTCTGAATGGGCCAGTGCGAATCCTGCTGAGGTGGTGAAGATTCTCTCGCCCATCTTGGGCATTGATCCGCCCATTCTGGATAAGGTGACTCGTCGGCGGGATTACACCTTTCAGGCCGTTAAGCCTGAGGTGATTGAAGAGCAGCAGGCGATCGCTGACACCTTCTTTGAACTGGGCTTGCTTCCTAAAGCATTGAAAGTGTCTGACATTGTTTGGCAGCCTTCTTAGCGATTCACAGTTTGTTCTGAATTCTGGCTGTTTATCCTTCTCTCCTGACTGCGAGTGTCTTGTTCAATTCATTCATGATTCTGTGTGAATCAGAATCCTCGAAGTTGCACCCTTCTGTTCTATTTTTGATTTCAAGGAGCGCACAAGCATGGATATCCTCTGGTTTATTCCAACCCATGGGGATGGTCGTTACCTGGGTACCGCGACGGGTGGTCGGGCCATCACTCCCGAATACCTGCGTCAGTTGGCGGGGGCTGTAGACTCCCTCGGTTACGCCGGGGCTCTGCTGCCCACGGGAAAATCCTGTGAGGATGCCTGGATCACGGCTGCATCGCTCATTCCCGTAACTCAGCGGATGAAGTTTTTGGTGGCGATTCGTCCCGGTATTTCCTCCCCGACCATGGCGGCTCGGATGGCCGCTACCTTCGATCGCATTTCCCAGGGGCGCTTGCTTGTGAACGTAGTGACTGGGGGTGACCCGACCGAGTTAGCGGGAGATGGCTTACATCTGGATAAAACGGGTCGCTATGAAATCACTGATGAATTTCTCGCGATCTGGCGTGAGGTGATGCAGGGAGAAAGCGTTGATTTTGAGGGTAAACACCTCAAGGTCAAGGGTGGAAAGTTGCTGTTTCCGCCTGTGCAAGATCCTTACCCGCCGTTGTATTTTGGTGGCTCATCGGCGATCGCTAAAGATGTCGCGGCTCGTCATGTAGACCTTTACCTCACGTGGGGTGAACCTCCCGCTCAGGTTGCAGAAAAAATTGCTGAAGTTCGTCAGCTTGCTGCTAAGTATGGTCGTACTTTGCGATTTGGGATTCGTCTTCATGTGATCGTGCGGGAAACCACAGCCAAAGCCTGGGATGCCGCCAACGACCTGATCCGTTATCTCGATGATGAAACCATTGCTGCGGCTCAGGCTGCCCTCTCCCGCGCGGATTCTGAAGGGCAACAGCGTATGGTGGCTCTGCATGGGGGTAGCCGCGACCAGCTAGAAATTAGCCCTAACCTCTGGGCGGGTGTGGGCTTGGTGCGTGGTGGCGCAGGTACAGCGCTCGTAGGCGACCCCGATACGGTTGCTGAACGCATTCGCGAATATGCCGATCTGGGCATCGACACCTTTATTTTCTCGGGCTACCCCCATTTGGAGGAAGCCTATCGCTTTGCTGAACTGGTGTTCCCCAAACTGCCACTGACGGGGCTTCCGAAGGCAGCTCCCAGCCGCTATGTCAGCCCGATTGGCGAAATTATGGCTAATGACCGAGTTCCAACCAGTGCCAGCTAAAACTCTCCCTTGTATAACTGCAATGCGACGTATCCCTTACCTGCGACGATTTAACCCCTTCCGTCTACCCAAGTGGCTCCTGGCCATCACAGCCGTCTTTCTGTTTTCCATTGTGGGCGGTTGCTCACAGGATGCTGGCAATAGTGCCAGCAATGCTGCGAATCATCCCGATACCATTCGCGTTGACTTTGCCTACTACAACCCCGTTAGTCTGCTTCTGAAAGATAAAGGCTGGTTAGAGGAAGAACTGGGCAAAGACAATATCAAAGTTGAATGGACGCAGAGCCTTGGCAGTAACAAAGCCTTGGAACTGCTGAACAGCCGTAGTATTGATTTTGGCTCTACCGCTGGTGCCGCAGCTCTACTCGGTAAAGCGAATGGCAACCCTATCCAATCGGTTTATGTCTACTCGAAGCCCGAGTGGACAGCTCTGGTGACACGTCCTGACACCGGTATCACCAAAATTGAGGATTTGAAAGGTAAGCGAGTTGCGGCGACGAAAGGAACCGATCCCTATATCTTTTTGTTGCGATCGCTCGATAGTGTAGGTCTTTCCGAAAAAGATATTGAACTGGTTCCCCTTCAGCATCCTGATGGTCGGGCAGCATTAGAACGGGGTGATGTGGATGCCTGGGCTGGCCTTGATCCCCACATGGCAAAAACCGAATTAGAAAACGGCTCCAAGCTGTTCTTCCGCAATGCGGATTGGAATACCTACGGCATCCTCAACGTCCGTGAGGAATTTGCTAAAGAGTATCCCGCTGATGTGGAAAAGGTATTAGCGACTTACGAGAGAGCCCGTCAGTTCGCTGTCGATAATCCCGACGAATTAAAGGCGATTTTAGTCCGAGAAGCAAAGCTGAGTGATACAGTGGCGGCTCGGCAGTTAGAACGGACTGACCTCTCTAATTCCGTCATTGGTGACACCCAAAAGCAAACCATTTTGGCTGCTGGCGATATTCTCAAACGAGGCGGTGTGATTCCCAGCAATATTGACGTACAGCAGACTGTAGATGCTCTGATTGCACCGCAATTTGCAGAAAAGGTCGCCAAGTAACATCTTCCAAACCCAGCCTCCATGTCTTCCCTGCCGACTCCAGATTTGGATACTCGCATCCCTCGTATTAAGGGAACACGGCGATCGCAATTGAAGGGCGATCGCCGCCCTTCCGCTCACCGCTGGCCCCTTGGCCTCGTGCTCCCGGTTGTTCTCACCCTCCTATGGGAACTGCTAGCTCGGGTCGGCATTCTCGCCCCCAACCTGATGCCTGCCCCAACCGTCGTTCTGGCCACCATCGTTGATCTCGCTGTTCGGGGTGAACTGTGGCAGCACATCGGCATTACGCTTTATCGGGTGTTGTTGGGCTTTCTAATCGGTGGTTCTGCTGCTACCGTTCTGGGTGCGCTCACGGGCTATTTCCCCAAGGTCCGTCGCATCCTCGACCCCACTCTCCAGGCTTTGCGGAATATCCCCTCGATCGCCTGGGTGCCTCTATTCATCCTCTGGCTCGGCATTTACGAACCCTCAAAGATTGCCCTCATTGCCGTTGGCGTCTTCTTTCCCATCTACCTCAACTTAATGACGGGCATCCAACAGGTAGACCGGAAATTGGTGGAGGTGGGGCGCGTCTATCGCCTTAGCCAATGGCAACTGATCTGGCGTGTCTTCCTGCCAGCCACCTTGCCCTCCTACCTGGTGGGCTTACGGGGTGGCCTTGGCCTGGGCTGGATGTTCGTGGTTGCTGCCGAACTTATGGGAGCCAGCCGTGGTCTTGGTTTTCTTCTCGTCGATGGTCAAACGACGGGACGCCCCGCCATCATTATTGCCAGCATCATTCTGTTCGCCATTCTCGGCAAACTCACTGACTCTGCCCTCGCTGTCCTGACCCATCACCTTCTGAGCTGGCAAGACACCCACGGTTCTGAAAAATCTTCCTAACTCCCCCGCGTTCTCCATTTTGCCTCCTTTGCACCTCTGTCACCCATGCTCCACATCCAAAACACCACGAAACAATTCCCTAACGGTTTCACCGCTCTAGAATCCGTTAATCTGACGGTTTACCCTGGCGAGATCGTGAGTCTGGTGGGTACCAGCGGATGTGGCAAAAGTACGTTGCTGCGGATTATTGCAGGGCTGGAGCAACCTACCCTAGGCCAGGTAATGTTGGATGGCGAAGCGATCAACGGTCCCCATCCAAAAGTGGGACTAATTTTTCAAGAACCCCGGCTAATGCCCTGGTTGACGGTGCGCGACAACATTCAGTTTGGCTTGGAGAAACGGAAACTACCTCTCTACAAGGAACGGGTAGAAGCGCTTCTGGAGCAAGTCGGATTAACCCGGTTTAGCGAAGCGTTACCCCGGCAACTTTCGGGAGGAATGGCTCAACGGGTGGCGATCGCCCGCGCCCTCGTCACCAACCCAGAAATCCTCCTACTCGACGAGCCTTTCAGTGCTCTGGATGCCTTTACGCGCACCCGCTTACAAGATCATGTGCTGGATATCTGGCATTACGATCGCCCCACTCTTATCCTCGTCACCCATGACATTGAGGAAGCGTTAGTAATGAGCGATCGCATTATCGTCATGCGATCCAATCCAGGTCACATTCACGACACGTTTGAGATTGACTTACCCCGTCCTCGCCGCCGTACCGACGCTGAGTTGCAGCGTTGGAAAGAGCGTTTGCTAGAAACCTTAGACCTGTCGCATTTGCAAACCCTGGCTGTTTAGGAGCTCCTCAAATGAGCAAAGGCAAACCCACACCCCCTAGCCCCCTCTCCCAAGAGAGGGGGAACCAGAGCAGAGGAGCTTATTGGTTGTTAAAAAAGGCTTTTATGCTCGATCTCCCCTCTCTTGGGAGAGGGGCCGGGGGTGTGGGTTCGAAGGCGATCGCTCGTATCAGTAACTTATGTATGCACGATCGCCCCTCCCAAACGTAGAGCAAGAGGACTTATGGAAATTAAACCCTTAATTCTATAAGTCTCTTTCAAAGCTTGTCTCAAAGACAAATTCACAAGTGCATTATTCGTTCATTTTGGAGATTCGTAGCCATGGCTAAAATCATCGCCATTTCAGGTAGCCCCTCTCATCCTTCCCGTTCCTATGCATTGATCGAGGAAGCTCAGAAATTGATCCAGGCATCTGATATCAGCTTAGAAATTCTATCCATTCGCGATCTACCTCCTGATGCTCTAATCTATGCAAAGTTCGATAATCCAGACATCGTCCAGGCAGCCGCAAAGGTTGAAGAAGCGGATGCTGTAATTATCTCCGCACCTGTTTACAAAGCAGCCTATCCTGGTATTCTCAAAACTTTCCTCGATTTGTTGCCCCAAAAAGGATTAGTTGGGAAGCCTGTTCTGCCTATTGTGACAGGCGGTACCCTGGCTCACCTGTTGGCGATCGACTACGCCTTTAAACCCCTGTTCTCCGCTCTAGGAGCTCGTTATATTCACACAGGTGTTTATCTTGTTGACTCTCAATACCAACGTCGTGACACCAATGGCGTTGAGTTTTTGGATAAAGAGTTAGAAACCCGCTTCCAAACGGCTCTCAACGAGTTTGTCCAACTTGTACAGGAAGAATCTAAACCCTCACTCACTGCTGTTTAAGAGGGATGGGGGCTTGGGGGACGATGTGCTCCCAAGCTAAACCTCCAACCATAACAACCCTGCCATCCCCAAAACAACCGTTCATAAGATTTATGTTTTGAGGGAGACAAAAGAGAGCTAGAGTGCTCTCCTATTTCTATCGTTTTTCAAATCCTCTCCATGCCTACCTTAACCACACCAGACCTTAACCAGACAACTCAAGACTACTATCGCGTAGCCGATGAGTTGATTCAGGAATTTGCTGCGACTGCGATAGAGCGCGATCGCCAGGGAGGCACGGCCCAACATGAGCGCGATCGCCTCCGCCAAAGCAAACTCCTGAATCTCGTCATCCCTCAAGAATATGGCGGATTGGGAGCCTCCTGGGAAACGGCCCTAAACATTACCCGGCGCTTTGCCCAGGTGGATAGTTCGATCGCCCATCTCTTCTCCTATCAACACCTGGGCGTTGTCGCACCCCACGTGTTCGGGAATGAAGAACAAGCGGTTCGCTATTACACTCAAAGTGCAAAAAATAACTGGTTCTGGTGCAACGGTTTCAATCCTTTAGATCGGCGCGTCATCCTGACCCCTGACGGTAATGGATATCGGATTAATGGCACTAAGAGTTTCTGCTCGGGCTCTGTAGACTCCGATATCATCCCCCTCAGCACGGTGCAGGAAGGTGTGGAAGGTTTCCGTATTGCGATCGTGCCGACAACGCGGGAAGGTGTGGAAGTTCTGGGTGACTGGAACAATATGGGGCAGCGACAGACGGATAGTGGCAGCATTCGCTTCACCAACGTTTGGGTTGATGCCGATGAAATCCTGTCGCCACCACCGGAGAGCACTGTATTTCGGACGTTCCGTTCTTGTCTGACGCAGATTACCTTTGCCAATATTTACCTGGGAATTGCTCAGGGCGCATTTCAGGCTGCAAAAGGATATACCAAAACCCAAACGCGGGCCTGGCCAGGATCTGAGGTGGAATCTGCGACAGAAGACCCCTACATCCTCCAGCATTATGGAGAGATGGCGATCGCCCTGGAAGCTGCTACTCTCCTCACCGATCGCGCTACCTCCCTGGTGCAAGCAGCCTGGGAAAAACAGTATGCGTTGACGGCCCAGGAACGGGGTGAATGTGCGGTGGCGATCGCCACTGCGAAAGCATTTGTGACAAAAATTGGGATTGATATAACCAGCAAAATCTTCGATGTCATGGGTACCCGGGCCACATCGTCGAACTATGGATTCGATCGCTATTGGCGAAACCTTCGCACATTTACCTTGCACGACCCAGTGGATTACAAGATCCGTGTGGTAGGAAACTGGGCGCTGAATGACGAACTTCCCACTCCCGACTTTTATACATGAGGTGTTGCATCCGATGCGTCAAATCCACCTCGCTGCATTTATGATTGCTGGGCCTGTGGCCCATAGTCATGCTCTTTGGCGGCATCCCGACACAGAGTTGGGATTTTTGCAGCCAGAGTACTACCATCAGATCGCGCAAATTCTGGAGCAGGGCAAATTTGACCTGTTGTTTTTTGCCGATCGCCTGGCCGTTTCAGAAAGCTATGGCCACAGTTTTGAGGTAGGCATTCGCTATGGTGATCAAGATGCAGTGCGGTTAGATCCGGTGCTGTTATTGGGGGCGATCGCCCCCGTAACCCGCCATCTAGGCCTGGGGGCAACCAGTTCGACCACCTACGCCCATCCCTATTCCACCGCGCGTTCCTTCGCCACCCTCGATCACCTCACCCACGGTCGCGTGGCCTGGAACGTGGTGACATCTGTAAACGATGGGGAGGCCAAAAACTTCGGTGTGGCCGATCACCTGGAGCACGACCAGCGCTATGACCGGGCTGATGAATTTTTAGATGTGGTCAGCCAGTTATGGGATAGCTGGCAATCAGATGCCCTGATTCTGGATCAGGAGCGGGGTATTCTGGCTGACCCCAGCAAAGTTCACTACATCAACCATAAGGGGGAATGGTTTCAGTCTCGGGGGCCGCTGAATGTTCCCAGTAGCCCCCAGGGCCGTCCTGTGATTATTCAGGCCGGAGCCTCGGGACGGGGGCGAGAGTTCGCCGCACGCTGGGCAGAGGTGGTGTTCGCGATTCAGCCCACCTTGGCTCTGGCCCAACAACATTATCGCGATTTAAAGTCGCGGGTAGCGGCTCAGGGGCGATCGCCCGACCGCTGCAAAATCCTCCTGGGTGTGATGCCCTTTGTGGGGGAGACGGAGGCGATCGCCCACGAAAAACAACAGCAGCATAATGAGCTGGTCAATCCTCTGGTGGGCCTTTCAACCCTCTCCAATCATTTGAATTATGACTTCTCCCAACATCCCTTGGATAAACCTCTGGAATCATTTGAGGTTCAGGGAATGCGCGGCATTTGGGAGCTGGTGCAAAAGCTTAGTGAAGATGGTGCAACGCTGGCGGAGATTGGTCAGCGATATGGTTCCAGCGTTCTGTTGCCACAACTGGTGGGGACTCCTAGCCAGATTGCGGATCAGCTTGAAGTGTTTTTCCAGAACGGAGCCTGTGATGGCTTCATGATTTCTCCCGCTTACCTGCCCGGAGCCTTTACAGACTTCGTGCAGGGAGTTGTGCCCGAACTTCAGCGTCGCGGCTTGTTTAGGCAGGACTATAACGGCACAACTCTGCGAGATCATCTACAACTCAATTTCTCACCTGTATTAGAAGAGGTTCAGGTATGACCCGGAACTTTAAGCTTTCTCGTTGTTCGTTTTTTGGAACCATCGTTGGATGTCTGATGGTAGGGTTGGCATTTACGGGATGCACTACGCCGACGACTGAAGCTTCTCAATCTCAAACATCTGCTGAGAACACTACTGCAAATGCTCCAGCGAATACTGAAGCACAAACCATTCGCATTGGTTATGTACGTTGGGGATTACTACCCATCATTCGTCAACGGGGTGTTTTAGAACAGGAACTTGCCAAACAAAATATCAAAGTAGAATGGGTTGGGCCATTTCCTGCCTTCGCTCCTGTTATCGAAGCGTTGAATGCAAACTCCGCCGATATCAGTGCAGGGGGTGACATTCCCGGCATTTCAGGATTGGTAGGTGGAGCACCGATTTGCATACTGGCCTACCAAGCGCCTCTGCCTGAGGCCGAGGCCATTCTAGTGACGGCAGATTCTCCAATTCAATCGCCGCAGGATCTCGTTGGTAAAAAAGTTGCCGTAAACCGGGGTGGATGGGGTGAGCATCTGTTGCTGCGATCGCTAGCGGAGGCCAATATTCCCAAAGAAAAAGTGGAGCGTGTCTATCTCAGCCCAACCGATGCATTACCTGCCGTAACTCAGGGCCATGTAGATGCCTGGTCTGTGTGGGAGCCGAATGTATCCATTGCCGAAGTTCAGCACCAGCTCCGCCCCATCGTATCCGGAGAAGCGGCCTCTCACTACGGGATTTACGTCGTTCATAAGGATGCTCTGGCACAAAAAACAGCGGCTGTTCAGGCTGTGCTGGATCAAATTGTGAAAGAAGCGGAATGGGCTTCCAGTCATCCTAAGGAAGCGGCAGAAGCCTTTGGTAAATCTGTGGAACTAGCGGAACCTGTTGTTGCCCAACTGGGTACCCGTAAACAGGTAGAAACTGTTCATGCCCTTAACCGCGATGTGTTGAAAGGTCTACAAGAACGTGCCGACTGGATGTATGCCCAACAAGCTATTCCCCGGCAACTCGATGTTAGCCAAACTGTCTGCCCTGAAACTCCCGGTCTAGAGTCCTATACCCGTCTCCAATAACGCGTTCTCAACGGAAAGGTGAACTGTTTATGCAAGCCGTAGCCTCGAAACGTCCTGCTTCAACCCCGAATTCATTCCTACCACTGATTTATCAGCTTCTACCCTGGTTAGTACCTGTGGGGCTGGTTGTACTTTGGCAACTGCTAGCCCAAATGGGAGTCATTGCCACACGCATTCTTCCGGCTCCTACAGATATTTTTCAGGCTGGGGTAAAACTTTTTCTCAGCGGTGAACTGCTCAAACACTTGGGTATTAGCCTCTGGCGAGCGAGTGTTGGATTCCTGATTGGAGGCAGTATTGGGCTATTTCTGGGCGTTCTCAATGGGGCATCTTCTCTGGCAGAACGGTTGCTAGACAGTTCTCTACAGATGATCCGCAATATTCCTCACCTTGCCCTGATCCCACTGGTTATTTTGTGGTTTGGCATTGGTGATCAAGCTCGGATATTTCTCGTTATTCTGGGTGTCTTTTTCCCGGTTTATATTAATACCTTTCATGGAATTCGTTCCGTTGATCCAAAATTGTTGGAAATGGGGAGAGTCTATGGGCTAAACCGTATCAAGTTGTTTTGGCAAATTATTCTTCCAGGTGCGCTTCCTAGTGTTTTAGTTGGTGTCCGTTACGCACTTGGTGTGATGTGGTTAACGTTGATTGTGGCGGAAACCATCGCTGCGAATTCTGGTATCGGTTACATGGCGATGAATGCTCGCGAGTTTATGCAAACCGATGTCGTCGTATTGAGTATTTTGCTGTATGCCCTGTTGGGCAAATTGGCCGATAGCATTGTGCGATCGCTCGAACATTGGTGGCTTCCCTGGCACCCCAGCCAACTCAAACGCTAGCCCTTCTATTTACCCGTTTACCTACCAGAGATATTCCTATGACACTGCTTCAGAAAACCCCCCCGCATCGCTTTGAAAATCCTGGCCAGAATGGTGCCCATATTCATATCTCAAACGTGAGTAAATCCTTTGGGCAAGTCTCGGTACTGAAGGATTTGAACCTGACAATCGCCCCCGGGGAATTTGTGGCAATCGTCGGTCGCAGTGGTTGCGGCAAAAGTACGCTGCTCCGTCTTTTAGCGGGACTGGAATCTCCTACTCAGGGCGAGATTCTGATTGAGAATACGCCCTTACAGGGGCTCAATCCTATTGCCCGTGTCATGTTCCAGGATGCCCGCCTCCTCCCCTGGCGCACGGTATACCAGAATGTATCTCTAGGGCTGGCTGAAAAGGTGCGTCCTCAAGCTCATTGGGCCTTACATCAAGTGGGGTTAGGAGCCCGAGCCCACGATTGGACGACAATTCTTTCCGGTGGTCAGCAACAACGGGTTGCCCTAGCTCGTGCCCTCGTCAGTCTGCCGCGCCTGCTGCTTCTAGATGAACCTTTGGGGGCTCTCGATGCCCTAACCCGTCTGGATATGCAACGACTGATTGAACAGATTTGGCAGGAACAGCAGTTTACGGCGTTACTGGTAACTCATGATGTGGAGGAGGCGATCGCCCTGGCCGATCGCGTCGTTGTCATTCACGAAGGTCGCGTCGATTTGGATGTTTCCGTTCAGTTGCCCCGTCCTCGTTCTATTGGTAATCCCGAGATGGCGAAGCTCAAGAGCTCCATTTTGGAGCGCATCTTAAGTCCTTATGGCAATAGATAGCTGGTAATTCTGTAGAACTATTATGCGATTTGTCCTTTTTTTACTCGGCGGAGCGATCGCTACAACCTCAGTTGGCGTCGCTGTATTCTCCTACATTGCCCAGAACACAGCGACGGGCTTGAATTTAATCATTGGCTGCACTCCCACTGAACCTGAGGAAGACCGTACACCAACGTCTGGTTCTTCCCCTGCGCCGTCACCCGTTCCTTCTCCTTCTCCTTCTCCCCGTCGCTCCTAAGGAACACAAATTAAACAACCTGTCATTCTTTTGTGAGAAAGGCCGCAAAGCCTCTCCCACAAAAAGAATGACAGGTTATTCAATACACGAATCCTAAGTTTTCTTGGTCGCAGTTATGAGCAACGCACCTGATCTCTCCCTGACCCACTATCCAAAAACCTCACCTCGTCCACAAACCCTGATTATTGCTGTATTGCTGGGGTTATTCGTGTTGGGAGCGATCGTTGTCAGCCCCTACGGTGGATGGAAGCAAAGCGTCTTATTCTTAATCGGTGGGCTTTTCGGCTTGAGCCTTTATCACGCCAGCTTCGGCTTTGCTTCCGCTTACCGAAAGTTGTTTGTTTACCGGGAAGTGAAGGGGGTTTTGGCGCAAATTCTGATGCTGGCGGTCGCCACCCTCATTTTTGCCCCGTTCCTGCTAACCGAAAGTGCATTTGGGCAGGATGTGCGAGGAGCGGTTGCACCTGTAGCGTTGCAGGGGGCGATAGGAGCATTTCTATTCGGTGTGGGAATGCAACTTGGCAGTGGTTGTGCCTGCGGGACGCTCTATACCATTGGCGGAGGCAGCAGCATGATGTTACTGACGCTGCTCACGTTTGGTGTTGGTTCTTTCTGGGCCAGTCTAACGGGTTCGCTCTGGGAAGGTTTGCCGAAGCTAGAGGCAATTTCCCTCGTGCAAACCTGGGGGTGGTTAGGAGTGGTCTTGCAACTCGCTGTGCTGGGGGCGATCGCCCTCCTGCTACAGCGATGGAATCAACCCTCTGCATCATCTCATTTTGTGTCTAACCTCTCCCTGTGGAAACGATTCCTGTATGGCCCTTGGTCACTTGTATTTGGGGCGATCGCCCTCGCGATTTTGAATGGCTTAACGTTGCTGCTGGCGGGCCGTCCCTGGGGTGTGACCTGGGGGTTTACCCTATGGGCCGCTAAAGTTGCCCAGAGATTGGGCTGGAATCCGGCAACCAGTGAGTTTTGGAACCAGGGAGTAGGCGCGAAGACTCTCAGCGAAAGTGTCTTTGCTGATATTACATCTGTGATGAACTTTGGCATTGTCTTGGGCGCAGCTCTTGCGGCTGCCCTTGCAGGTCAATTAGCCGTTAAACAGCCACCCACTAAAACTGCGATCGCGGCTGCTTTAGTGGGTGGTTTGATGATGGGCTACGGGGCAAGATTGGCGTTTGGCTGCAATGTCGGAGCTTACTTCAGTGGTATTGCCTCTACCAGTTTGCATGGTTGGTTATGGATTACCTTTGCGCTGTTGGGGACAGGCTTAGGGATTCGGTTGCGATCGCTTTTTCGACTGGCTCTATAAAACCTGAGTTCAGGCTAAGGGAACCTCAGTTTGGGTTAAGGGCTTTTTCAAGTGCCGCGCTTCGCGCGGCACTTGAAAAAGCCCATTATTGCGTGCGCAACGCGCACGCAATAATGGGCGGTTCGGCTTATCCCGAACTGACGTTAAGGGATTTTTGCGGGGCAGAGCGCACACCAGAATGGGCACTTGGTTATCCCGAGTTGAGTTTATACAGCGCTTTTCGCTTGGATCAGCCACAGTTGTTTTGGTGAGAGCCACGCGAAGCGTGGCTCTCACCAAAACAACTGGATTTTAAGCGTTTAAAGAGCGCTGTAACTTCCCCAAAAGCGAGATGGAAGCCTTGGTCCCATCTCGCTTTTGGGCTTTATGGGTATTCTCGCTCTAAGTGCTGATCCTGCCAGGAGAGCGGGTCTTCTAGAGGCTCAAGGTGAGTAAAAACATAGGTGCCGGGAAGCGCCTGCTCAATCGCCAGTTCAATCTCCTCACAGAGATCATGACCTTGTTTGACCGTCCAGGCTCCCGGTACTAAAACATGTAAGGAGACAAACCGCCGTGCCCCTGCAACCCGACTGCGGAGAGCATGGAACTGAATGATTTGAGAATCGTATGTGGCCAAAATATCGGTCACGATTCGCTTATCTGATTCAGGCATGGCTGTATCTAATAACCCTAACCCTGTTTCACGTAATAACTTGATACCTGTCCAGACAATATTGACCGCTACAATAAACGCGATAATTGGGTCAAGAATGAGCCAGTGGGTAATAGGCACCAAAATTAATCCCAGCACAACTCCTATTGATGTCCAGACATCAGTCATAAGATGATGCGCATCGGCCCGTAATGTAATGGAGCGCAGCCGTTTACTTGCACGCAACATGGCCAGGGCTAGTGCTCCATTAATAACAGTTGCAACCAGGGATAGCCCTAATCCAAGTCCCAATTGCTCGATTGGTTGAGGATGAAATAAACGTCCCCAAGCGGCGATCGCAATACTGACGGCAGCCACTAAAATCAAGGCTCCTTCCACTCCACTGGAAAAATATTCTGCTTTATAGTGGCCGAAGGCATGCTGCTCATCCGGTGGCTTTGCAGCATAGGTGACTGCCCAGGTTGCAATAATGGCCGCTACTAAATTGACAATCGATTCAGCGGCATCTGAAAGTAACCCGACTGAACCGGTGAGAAAATAGGATCCGGCTTTGAGGGCAATTGTTAGTAATGCCGCTCCAATGGAGAGAAAGGTGTAGAAGCGAGCAGATTTACGTTCCATGAAATAACTGATATTTCGTATGGGTGTAGTAGCGTAGAAAGGCTTAAGTTTTGATTGGTCTTATCTACAAAAAACTAACTTTAAAGCTATTTAAACCCCTTCCAACATTGCTACCATGGCAAATACCAAGAACAGGAAGCCACCGATTGAAGTAACGGCACGTTCTGAAATTCTTCCGGCGATTAAACTGCCACCTAATACGGCAATGACTGCACAAATAGCGTGCCCCAGGATAGCACCTAAGGTAATGCCTACTACGTTATTAGCAGCGGAGAGAGTCACCGTTGCAATTTGTGTGCGATCGCCCCATTCTGCTAAAAATGTCAGGATGAAGCTTTCAAATAAAACGGCCCAACTATTTCTGTGTCCTTTGAGGTTCTTCTCACTCACCTCAATTGCATCCTTGGCTTCTTCGACGACCTCATCAGTTGCAAAGGCACTCATGCGGCTGGCTTCATAGAGCAACTTGACACCAAAAAATAGAAATAATCCTACTGCCGCGTAGTGAGTGTAAATCTTGGGGAGAAATGCAATAACCTGCCCGATCGCTACAGATAGAAGTGTCATTGCAGCTAATGCTCCAATCACACCAGCCAACACTAAAGGGCGTGGATACCGCATGGACAAAATGACAGCGATAAAGAATGTTTTATCGCCCAGTTCTGAAATTGTAATCAGTAACAAACCTGCGGTAAAAGCGGTTAGCATGGTAGTGAACTCCTCAGAATCGACAGCAGAACATCTGAGTGAGCTGGGTCAGCGTACAAGCACTTCACCAAGCTCACATGCAGATGTGAACTCAGTGAAGGTCTCGCTTTCAAGCTTGGATGCTTAACTCAATCTACAGAGCTTAAGCAAAGAACAATCTTGCTACCCAAACCAGGCTATTGCCAGTATGTTGACTTGGGCGACTGGCTATTGAGCCAGCAGCTACTCCCCTTCAAGACATAGTCATCTTATAGCAAAGCCTATTAGTTAGCAAGCTTTAAACCTGTTGAAATATATGGGCTTTAATAAGCAGTTTTTCATTTTTAATTCACTTTTGATTCATTTTCTTTTCATATTTAAAGCTGTGGATTACTTCATTGTTATTTCGAAAGTTGCCTTATGCAAAATCTATTTTAGATAGTGCTTTTTGGAGTTAAGTACTGTTCGTTTCTGTGTGAGAGCTGCTTAAACGATCATGTTTCACTTCATATTTGTCGGTAAGATAGCATCTTCACAGATTTCTGAATAGGCACAGTATGCACAGGATTTCGGTGACGGGTTAGGACCGTAATGGCCTTGAGCGATCGCCCCCATCAACTCCTCCGCCTCTTGATCAATACTCTGCAAATCGGATGCATTGAAAGTGTGCAGGGTATCGTGACGCAGATAGGCAATATGGGCCGTTGTTTTTTGAGTTGCAGCCGCGTAAGCCCAGAGTTGAAAGCGGTGTTCCTGTGGATGCATCTCCTGGTCGGTTTTGATGTCGAGGACAAAGGTGTCTCCGAGCAGATCCGCTGAGCCGTTAAGGATCAAAGAATCTTGTTTTAATTGCAGAGTGCATTCCCAGGTGCCCTGGCGAACTGATGCGAATGTGGGCGATCGCCAAAACTGCTCAGCTAGCTTCAGCGCATCCTGTACGCATTCTGACGGCAATGTGGGATTGAAAGGTTTCAGCTCCTCCAGAGCCGTAATTTTGCGTTCCAGGGCGATGTGAGTCAGGAGACCAATTTCTGCACCATGGTTTGACGTGCCTGTTTGAAAACCGGGATGACCATCGATGAATTTTAAGCGGAATTGTTTAGGGCAACGGGCGTAGATGGTGAGTGCTGTCACCGGAAGTTCCATGCCGTTGGAACGAATGGGGCTTAGCAGTGAGCGGGTAGGACGTGTAGGAAGCTGCGGGAGGATGGGCGGAAGAGGAGCTACGCGCGTGGGGTCGAAGGGGATAGGTTGGATGGGATAATGTCCTTCTAAACCCGGCCGTAATAGGCTTAAGCCATTGCCACTCGGTTCTGCGGCGGTGAGAATAAGGCGATCGCGCGCACGGGTGAGGGCCACATAGAGCAGCCGTTTGGCCTCGGCCTGTTCGCGTTGTTTTTGCTGCTGCTCTAACAGGATGTAGAGGGCTGATTTGTGTTTGTCGCCTGCCTCATCCTCTAATTTTAGAGACACCCCCAAATCTGGATCGAAGCGAACTTTGGGTGAATCGATCGCCCGCTGGCGTGTCAGATCTGGCACGATGACTACTGACCATTCCAGCCCTTTGGCAGCATGAATGGTCATCAAGGAAACGGCATTCCCTGCGGCCAGCGCTGGGCGAGGAACGGAAACCTCGTGGCGTACCAGGCGCTTGAGGCGACGTACGACAACGAGTACATCGGCCATACCCTGTTCGAGCTGTCGAACGACCTCCAGGAAACCGCGCCAGTCGGCCATCCGGCGATCGCCCCCCGACAAGTTGGCAATCACAGCGGTATAGCCCGTCAGGCGATCGGCCAATTGCAACAACCGGGTTGGTGGTTCTGCGTCTCGTTCGCGCAAGATTTGGGTGAGAACCTCAAAAATTTGAACGATGGCCGGTTCATCACTTTGCTTCAGTCGTTGCCACCAGGACTTGGCATCCGGTAACTGGCTGAGGGTACCGAGGGTGCGATCGCTCACGGCGAAGAAGGGACTGCGCAGCACCGCTACCAGGGATAAATCGTCTCTGGGGTCAGCGAGAAATTGCAGTAGAGCAAAGGCATCTTTTGCCTCGCGGGTCTCCAGTAAGTTCCCACCTCCGGCCTGCACAATGGGAATACCTCGATGTTCGATGGTTTGCCCATACAGCCCTAAAGGTTCCCAGGTGCGCGCCAAGACAGCAATATCTCCTGGTTGGATGGGGCGGTGCGATCGCGTCGGCTTGTCCCAAATCTCGACCTTGTCATTGAGCAATTTCTCAATCACATCTGCAATGTGCTGAGCTTCTATCACACGAGTCTGATCAATAGCGGGTTTGGGATCACCGTCAGGGGTGACCGCGTACACTTGCAGGTGAGGCGCGGAGTGGGGAGGAATGCGTTCGGAATGCAGGTCTTGATGTAATGCACCGAGTACAGGTGAGAAGACGGTATTAATATTTTGAATTAACTGGGTATGGGTACGAAAACTCTGGGTCAACGCAACAATCTGGCCGCCGGAACGGTGAAGGCGATCGCGCCAATCTTGAAACACCTGTACATCAGCACGGCGGAACCCATAGATGGATTGCTTCTCATCGCCTACCAGCGTGAGAACAGCATCTTGAGTTAGCAATTCCAGAAATTTACCCTGAATCGGATTGGTGTCCTGAAATTCATCAATTAGGAATGCACGCCAACGCTTAGCGTAATAGTTGCGTACGCTTTTATGGCTAAGTGCTTCCAACGCATGCACTTCCAAATCATTAAAGTCGAGGATGCGCCGTTGCCGTTTGGCTTCACGAAGATGCGATCGCACTTGTTCAAAAGCTGATCGCAGGGTAGGCAGCATTGCCTCAACCTGCGTGTCTAGCTCTGTAACCTGAAGTGTAATCAGTCCTGCTTTAAGAACCTCCCTAACGAGATCTCGTAAAGCTTTCGCAGAGGCTTTTACCTCTTCCCAAAGCTCTCTACTACTCCAATTTCTTGCGCTACCTCCTACAAAATTGAGTCCTGCGATCGATAACAGTGCAGCCTGTAAATCGTCACCTTGTTCAGCTTGGGCGATCGCCTCAACAGCGGTCTGCCGCATGTTTTCCGTTCTATCTCCAGGTTGGCCTGCACAAGAGCCAAGCAGATACCGGGCTTCTTGCCACACCGGGTGGTTCAGCAGATCATGAGCGGCTTTCTGTCGCAGTTGTTCTAAAACGGGTAACCAATCTTTTTGCTCGCGCTGCAATGCCGCTTCGGCATTGAGGGGATCATTGAGAAAAGTGCCCATTACTGCTTGCATCAGCGAGTAGGGAACCTGCTCATAAAACTCAGTGGGAAGTTGGTCAATGGCGATCGCCAACTGTTCTGCTTGCCAAAGAGTGCCTTCCAGGGTGTCGAGGAGCCCAAAGTCAGAGGGAACGTTGGCGGCTTCGGGATGCTCGCGGCAGATGCGGGCTGCCAGAGAATGGAAGGTGCTGATTTGAGCGGCTTCCAGCTCGGCCAACCAGTCAAATTGGTCTGGAACCTGAGTGGCGACGGTTTGACGGATGCGCGATCGCAACTCAGCCGCTGCTTTCTCCGTAAAGGTGACGGCCACAATTTCCAGGGGAGAGAAGCCGGATTTCAGATGGTGCAGATACCGCTCTGCCAGCATATGGGTTTTTCCGGTTCCGGCTCCGGCAGTGACACTGACGCTACTGGGAGCATAGGCGGCTTGTTGCTGTTCGGTTGTGAGGCTCATTGATCTTCTCCCTTGCGATTGAGGCGTTCTCCCTGGCGGCACACACTGTCATAGGCGCAGTAGGCACAGGCTTTGCGATCGACATCGGGTTCAACTGGATAGTGACCTGTAGTCAGATGGGTTTTGAGGCGATCGGCAACCTCTTGCAACTGGTCATTTGTCGATGTTTTCGGTGAAATATCTTTCCCAGCGGTTAAGGAATAGTAGGACGTCCGATGTACCGCTGTATCCGGGTAGAAGAACGGAGCTGCAACAGCCTCATAAAGTGGAAGTTGCAAATCAATTTTGGCTTTTCCGGTTGCATCTTTCACCCCTGCTGGAGGGCTGGAACGGGTTTTGTAATCCATCAAGACCAGCCCTTGGTCGGTGCGATCGATGCGATCAACATAGCCGCGAATTTTGAAACCGTGCCATTCACCCTCAAAGCGGTCTTCCAGTTGGAGCACTTCTGCTTCGGGCAGCCGAAAATCAGGCTGTTGCATGGCTCGACGCAGCACACGAATGTGCTCTTTGCGGCGGCTTTCCCAGGCGGGTAGCACTGGGAAGTTGAGTTGGCTTTCTGCGTCTACAAACCAATCGTGTAACCGTTGTTCATCAGTAATATCCAGAGTTGAATCGGCCTGGTACGCCTTTAGCGCTAATTCAAGAACTTTATGGTACAAATTTCCCCGAGAAACAGGGGTAACGTCTTCATCAACTTCCTCTAGTTCTGCCAGTTTCAGCACACGGCTGAGAAACCACTTGAAGGGACATTGGCCTAACTGGGTTAATTGAGATGCACTAAACCAATACTCGCTATAGTCAAAAGGTATTCCCACAATGCCATCGTACTCATTCTGAGGGGCTGCACTTTCCCGATGTTGTTCGATCTGGAAAGAGGCGATCGCCCCTTCCAACACAGCATCTTTTTCGCATAACTCTGATTGACGTAAATAGATTCGACGGGCTTCTTCAGGGCTGGCGATCGCCTGTTCTTCAACAGGTTTAGCTTTCAATCCTAACTGCTTGAGATAGGCTGAAGGTTCTCCATTCAAGACGGAGTACGATAGTGTGAACTGCTCTGTGACTGTATGCAGTAGTGCATAAAATTCAAACGCCTCACGCCGAGCGGTTTCAGCCGCACTTGGAAGTTTGATGCCTTGCATCTGTAATTGCTTGCGTTCGTAAAAATCCAGTACGCGATCGTCCTGAACGAGCGCGGGAAGTCTACCTTCTACGGCATCAATGACAAACAGGTAGCGATACTGTGTACCGATGATGGAAACTGGAGTGTGCAGCTCGACACCGCCCCGCCCCGGTTGAGCTGGCGTGCCCAGGATGGCAAGGCTGGCCCGTAGTTCATTTGCAAAGTCCTGCCAGCTTAAAATCTCTTGCTCAGGTTGAGAAAGTTCTACTAATCCCGTCTCCAGGCTGCTAAAAGCCAGGCTTTCCCGTGCCCATCGAGCAGCCCGACGCCGAAGCTTGAAGGTTTTGAAGATAGTTGTCAGCTTATCAACCCAGGTATCTCGCCGAGCACTGGTGGGCATTTTCAGGGGAGACAAATCCAGACCGATGAGCTCTTGCACCGCTGCTTGCCATCCCTCAAATCGAGTGGGACGCTGCTGTCGCACGGTTGCCCAAAAATCGGCTCCTGCGCTGATGCTGAGGGGATGGCTCAGGAGTCGAGCTGTTAATTCGAAGGGAAATTTTTGTTCAATAACGTCCAACAGCAGGGTTAACCAGGCTCCGACACGGCTGGCGGAGAGGGGGATAGAGTACAGGGCTCGGAGGGGAATGCCATATTCCCAGGCAATATCCAGAAGTAGAGGGCCATAGGCAGCTTCGTCACGGGCAATGACTGCAATTTCGCGGGCTGGCACTCCGGTGTTGAGCAAATGTTTGACTTGGGCAAGAACTCCTCGGGCTTCAGCGTCCTGGTTGGGGTAAGCGTGGGCTGTAATCGAGAGATGCTCAGGGGGAGGTTCTGATGTAGGGCTTAAAAACTGCTGGGCTAACCAGGACCCAGGGGTGGCGATCGCCCTTGCCGGTTCTCCATCCATTTGCCACCCCCAGCCCTGCAACTGGGTGAGAGTGGCTTGCTGAGCACTGAACAGATTATGGTCAGTAACGGGTAGGCAGAAAATGCTATTTTCCCCTGCGATCGCCTCAATCAACGCCAGTTCATCAGCACGGGGTTGGAAGTAGCCGTAGATGAGGAACGATCGCCGCTCAGGTTGTTGCTCGATAGCTCGCCACAATACTTCACAGGCATCAACGAGCTGCTCTTGGTGCAGAATAGCCTGATAGGCTTGCGTTACCTGAAGTAATTGTGTAGCGCGCTCTGAAAATCCGGCTAACCCTGTGGGTAATGAGGATGATGCGCGCAACAGAGCTTGAACCGCCGACATCCATGTGCGTACAGTTCCATCCAGATCGCGAACTGGAACGACCTGACGAATGGCCTCTCGCAGTGCTTTTTGAGCTTTTAGCGGAGATACAATCTGTATCCTTTTTTCTTTAAGAAGTTCTCTGGCCAGCTCCTGTAGTGATTTTGGGCTGACTTCTAACGCCCGTGCTGTAGCTCTCGTGGGAGTAATCACGTCAAGCTGCCGCTGACCAGCCAAGGATTTCGTGAAGAAATATGGCTGAGTATCTAAATGAAGGAGACGTCTCATTAGTTACTCAAGGTGATGTGCTTTCTCCTCAAGCATTCCCATTATTCTCCAGTTCTAACTTTCATTATCAAATCAGAGCCTGCAAAGGTAATGTTCTGATACTTCGTGCACAGAAAATTACCTTTTTAGGAGATTTCTGGGAAACAATATCCCCATTATTTGGAAAAAAGGCGCGGCGAAGCCGCGCCTTTTTTCCAAATAATGGGGAAGTTCTTATCTGGAAATCTCCTTAGCTGGATTCAGAACTTTACATTAGACCTCCTGCATGAATTGGTTTTTGAGGGCGTGAATTGTTGTGGGAATTTGCCGCGCAAAAATTCACGTAGGAGGTTTATTCAATATCTCCTCAAATTGAAAGAAGCGGAGGAGTTACAGTGATAAGCGATCGCAAAAATTTAAAACCTAATATTGGATATATCTTTGTTATGCGCACTGTGCTTTGCAGACTGCACAAGAATTTGTAAGTTCTGGTATTAATAAACGACTTGATTTTCGTATTGAACTACCAAATAACAATACTCTGGACAGTTTTTCTGAAACCCTTGATTTTGCGTGCGCTTCGCGCACGCAAAATCAAGGGTTTCAGAAAAACTGTCCGAACTAATGAAATAAGTGAAAAAGTATCTGTTACTGGTTTTCTTTTTGCGAAATGCCCGCTTAGCGGGTATCCCAGTAAAGAACATGGAGTTCGTATGATTCTCATTTCAGAGCGAACCCGGCGTGATGGATATAGCGATAGAATAGGGCGTAGTGGCTACGAGTTCGTTTAGCGATCGCACCCCTATTTAGAACCGATATGATTCGACTTTCTGCCATAGCTTCTACAGGGCGATTTCTTGCGCTGCTGCTCCTTGCTGGTTGCGCAACATCGACTTCGCTACCGCTCGATACGGCATCCCCTGAGAAAGCTTCTCCGGCGGCAGTGCCCAGTGCTTCGGTTGCTCCTGAAGCAGCGGTTGCCCAGGCTCCTGCGCGCGCTCGTCAAGTCACTCTGTTTGAGAATTTGGAGCATCCCTGGGGCATTGATTGGCTTCCCGATGGCACGATGTTGGTGACAGAGCGACCTGGCCGATTGCGAGTGATTCGCAATGGAGTTTTAGAGCCGACGCCTGTTCCAGGGGTTCCTGAGGTGTTGGCCGTAAAACAGGGGGGGCTGCTCGATGTGGCCGTTCATCCCCAGTTTGCGGAGAATCAGTGGGTTTATTTTACCTACGCCCATGGGAGCCGCAATGCGAACCATACCCGGGTTGCCCGTGCGCGGTTCGATGGTCAAGCCTTAAGCGACTGGACGGTTATTTTTGAGGTCGATCGCGCCAAAGAGGATGGTCAGCATTTTGGGTCGCGCATGGCCTGGTTGCCGGATGGAACGCTGTTGGTATCCATTGGGGATGGTGGTAACCCTCCCGTCAGTTTGGACGGGGAATTGATTCGCCATCAAGCTCAGAATTTAGACGTGCGTTTGGGAAAAATTGTGCGGCTCAACGATGACGGTTCGGCACCGGCCGATAATCCCTTTGTCAATACAGCCAATGCAGACCTGGTGGTGTGGAGTTATGGGCATCGTAATATTCAAGGACTGGCTTTAGATCCAGAAACCAACCAGGTTTGGGCCACAGAGCATGGTGCCCGAGGTGGAGATGAGCTGAATCTGATTGAGGGTGGCAAGAACTATGGTTGGCCCGTGGTAACCTTTAGTCGAGAATATTCGGGTGGGACGATTTCGTCAGAACAGTCTCGTCCAGGAATGGTAGACCCCAAATTGGTATGGACGCCATCGAAAGCGCCATCGGGGTTGATGGTATATCGGGGCGATCGCTTTCCTCAATGGCGTGGCCACCTGTTCTCAGGGGGCCTGGTAACACAGGATATTCGTCGCATTGAGGTGGATGATACAGGAACTGTCATTAACCAGGAATCCATTTCCATTGGGCAACGGGTGCGCGAGATACAACAAGGGCCGGATGGGTTGATCTATGTCCTCACGGATGCGCCTAATGGGCGAATTATTCGTTTAGAACCAGAGGCATAAATTGAGGGCTGATACATGTCCTTGAAGGTGGGAAGTGCAAAGCACCTGCCACCTTTAAACATAAGTTCCTTTTGCCGTTTGAGTTTTGGTTTTAGAAAAGTCAGGCCTTACGATTGATGTTGTGTAGGGTACGGAGCATATCACACACGACATCAATGCTCTAAATATGGCGAGCTTGCGTTAGCCTTGATGCAAGATATGCGTATACAAATGCCATTAAGTGTTGCGAGTTTTGTTTAAATCGGTATAAATTTGACGACTCTTCTAATATCTATCTAAAGATAGAGCGGGCCCTTTCCCAACCAACCGACAATAATTATTGATGAACTCAGTTTCATTTTAGAACTGTTCAACGTCTATGTATTCAAGCACGGGTCTTTATAGGGTTTTGCAATGCGATCGCACTACCCCAATTGATCCAAACGTAAGATGCTCTTAGCCCATCAACTTCACCCATTTTTGCAAGTCTGTTGTGTTGGCCTAAAAGTGACATTGGACAACACAACAGGTTCGTGAAACCACTTTGCATTTGAGTCGTGGTGAGTGCTAGGTAATAGAAAGGGGATTCGAGCATGGGCATGGCTCCGAAGTGGATGAATGGGAGTGCTATGGGCGTGTGGTTATGCTCGCATCCCTGGTCACGCACTTCTTTGGGGCCGCTGGAGACCTGGCCCATGAGTCTCACAACAGCACTGACCATCGTGCTGAATACTTGTAATCCCGCCGTACTGATATGGGGATGCGATCGCATCCTGTTCTACAACGACGCTTACAAGGCTCTCTGGGGTGATGAGGCCTTGCCACTCGGTCAGCCTTTTCAAGGGGGCGGGATCTGGGGTAATCTGTCTCTAAATCTTGAGTCAGTGTTTAAATCAGGGCAACCTCTAACATGGAACCTTGAGCAGGTTGCCCACGATCCTGAGGTGCCAAAGGCAGACTGGCAATGCTATAGCGGGTCATGTAGTGCTATTTGGGATGAGTATGGTCAGGTGGGTGGGGTAGTGGTGATGACCTGTTATCAACCCATTCAACAGACGTCCACTGCAATTTCAATAGATGCACCTCTTCAGCGTCATGAGGAGCAGCTACAACTCATCACCGACGCGATTCCGGCTCTTGTTGCCTACGTTGATACAGAGCATTACTACCGTTTTAGCAATCAAACCTATGAAGCCTGGTTTGGGCAACCTACCCGCCACATTGTGGGGAAACATGTTCGCGAGGTGTTGGGAGAAGCCGCCTACCAGGCCGTTTTGCCCTATATGAAGCGGGCACTTTCAGGAGAACGCGTGCGCTATGAGGGGCAGGTTCCCTATCAGGACGGTGGCACGCGTTATATCTTTGCGGATTATGTTCCTCACATCAATCGTCAGGGGGTTGTGGAGGGATACTTTGCCCTGGTGAGCGATATTAGCGATCGCAAACACATAGAAGAAACCTTACGACATAGCGAAGAGCAGGCTCAACTTGCCCTTAAAGTTGGGCGCTTGGGCACCTGGCACTATGACCCTGTTACTCAACAGGTGAACCTGGATACTCGGATGTGTGAAATCTGGGGGGAAGCCAGTGAAACGGCAATTCTGCCACTTGAGGCTGTACTCGAACGAATTCATCCCGATGACCGGGAGCCTGTGGTTATGGCTCTTGGTAATGCCCTCGACCCTCAATCGACGGGCACCTACGACATTAACTATCGCATCATCTGGCCAGATGGTACGGTACACTGGCTCTCTACGAAAGGGCAGGCCTTGTTTGCTGGAGAGGGTGCTGAACGGCATGCTGTCAGCTTTTCTGGGGCCGCGTTCGACATTACCCAGCGCAAACAGGCTGAAGCCTCCCTGCGTGAGAGTGAGGAACGCCTCAGACTGGCTATGCAGGGGGCCCAAATGGGTACCTGGGATGTTGATTTACTCACCGGTCGAGCCATTTGGTCTGAGCAGTATTTCGCCATGTTGGGTTACGAACCTCATCCCTGTGGGGAAGCTTCGGAGGAGCTATGGTACAACCGCATTCACCCCGATGATCGGGCCTGGGTAATGGAGGAGTGGCATCGATCGCGCCAGGAACATCGGTTCTATTGCGCCGAATATCGCGCCATGCACCCGGATGGCCAGGTCTTCTGGCTGTCAGCGCTGGGTAGCTTCACTTATAACGCGCAGGATGAGGCTATCCGTTCCATTGGCGTTGTCTTCGATATGACCGATCGCAAACGGGCTGAGGAAGATTTGCGCCTTAGTGAGGAGCGACTACGCCTGGCTGTATCGGCTGCTCGAATGGCGGCCTGGACCTGGAATGCTACTACAGATCAGATGGTTCGTTCAGAAACGGCCTGTGAAATTTTAGGATTATCGCCAGAGCAACTGTGCTGCAGGGGCCAGGATGGCTGGGCTTTGGTCCATCCAGATGATCGGTCGGTGCATCAGGCCAGAGTGGAGGCAGCGATCGCCCGGCGCGGTAGCTATGTGTCAGAATTTCGGATGATTCGGCCTGATAACGGACGAGTGATTTGGGTAGAAGATCGGGGCAAAGTGAGCTGTGATCCGCAGGGCAAACTGCTCAGTATTGAAGGAGCATTGTTTGACATCACCGCTCGCAAGCGTACGGAAGAGGCGTTGCGGGAAAGCGAACAGTGGCTGCAATTGGCTCAACAGTCTGCCAAGGTAGGCACTTGGGAATGGAACCTGTTAAACGATGAGTGTACCTGGTCGGAGGGCGTCTGGAATCTACTGGGGTTGGAGCCGGAAAGCATTACCCCCACACGAGACACCTTCATCAAATTTATCTACCCCGAAGATCTAGAACCCACGTTGCAGAAGGTCAGCGCTGTGCTGGTGCAGGGGGAGGATTACTATGACGAGTTTCGAGTTTTTCATCGAGATGGTACCCTGCGTTGGTTGGCTTCGCAGGGGCGAGTTCTGCGGAATGCCGAAGGCCGTGCTGAACGGTTGATTGGGGTCAACATTGATATTACCAATCGCAAGCAGGTGGAAGAGGCCCTACGGAATAGCGCCGAACAACTGAGCCTGGCCCTGGCCGCCGCGAAACTGGGAGATTGGAGCTGGGACGCAGCAACGGACATGGTTACTTTCTCAGAACGAGCTGCCGGGATCTTTGGCATTCCCCCTGGCCCCCACATGACCTGGGCGCAAATCCTCCAACTTCTGCATGAAGACGATCGCGAACGGGCTGCTCAGCAGGTGGCGCAAGCGGTCACCGACCACAGCGACTATGACATTGAATATCAGGTTATCCGCCCAGATGGAGTGACCTGTTGGGTTGCAGCGAAGGGCCGAGCCACGTATGACAATACCGGACAGGTACTGGGGATGTTTGGGGTTGTGCAAGACATCACCCATCGTCGCCAAGCAGAAACTGAACGGGAGCAACTGTTGCAACGGGAAAAAACTGCCCGAGAACAGGCCGAAACTGCAAATCGTATCAAGGATGAGTTTTTAGCGGTGCTTTCCCATGAGCTGCGATCGCCTCTCAACCCCATCCTGGGTTGGGCCAGGTTGCTGCAATCTGGCAGCCTGAGCGCTCAGAAAACGCAGCACGCGCTGGAAACCATTGAACGCAATGCCAAACTGCAAACGCAACTGATTGAAGATCTGCTGGATGTCTCACGCATCTTGCGGGGCAAGTTAGTGCTGAGCCAGGCTCCTGTTAACCTGGGGATGGCCGTTGATTCTGCCCTTGAAACGGTGCGCCTCGCCGCGGAAGCCAAAAACATTCAGGTGCAGTGGACGGTGCTGGAGCACCATGGGCCAGAACAGGACCTCTCTTCAGTTGTTCAACTCCCAAAATTTCAAGTGTTGGGAGATGCGGCACGGCTTCAACAGATTATATGGAACTTGCTCTCCAACGCGGTTAAGTTTACATCTCCGGGGGGCCATGTCCATATTCAACTGGAGCAGCGAGATGGCTACGCGTACATCCAGGTCAGCGATACGGGAAAAGGAATTCGTCCCGAGTTTTTGCCCTATGTGTTTGAATATTTCCGTCAGGAGGATGGCACTACGACCCGTAAGTTTGGTGGCCTAGGACTGGGATTGGCTATTGTTCGCCATTTAACCGAGCTACACGGCGGCCGTGTTTGGGCAGAAAGCCTCGGGGAGGGGAAAGGGGCTACCTTCACTGTGCGTCTGCCCCTCATTTCTCACACGGTTTTAGGCCGAGAGAACCGTACAACGGGTGGTAGCCCTGTAAATCTGAGCCCCTTGAGCATTCTCGTGGTGGATGATGAGGCGGATATTCGCGATATTGTCGCCTTTATTTTGGAGCAAGCTGGAGCGGATGTCACTGTTGCCACCTCCGCGCTGGAGGCGATTAAACAGCTCCAGGTCAGGCTTCCCGATGTGCTGGTGTGTGATATCGGGATGCCCGATATTGATGGCTATATGTTGATGCGTCAAATTCGCTCTCTGAAAGCCGAGCAAGGGGGCAAAGTTGTGGCGATCGCCCTCACCGCTTACGCCAGCGAACATGACCATAAGCAAGCTCTAGAGGCCGGTTTTCAGATGCACATTGCCAAGCCCGTTGAACCTGAAGTGCTGGTACAGGCGATCGCCAACCTAATGCGCCTCTGAGGTTGCCCCGGCAACAATGCCCTGTAGGGTTTTGCGGAGCGATCGGCTCTGTGGTTCTTGAACCCAGAGGAGCGGCAGCAGGGCAATTAGCCGTAACCCGCTCGACAAGGCAAACAGCGCAGGAATGCTGCCGATGCTGGTAAATTCAGCGAACCAGCCGCCAACCGTGACCCCAGCAGCACCACTGACGCCACCGAGGGCGGCAGTAATCGCGAAATATTTGGTGTGGTGATGAACGGGAGCGATCGCCAACTGCAAATTGTTCATACAAAGGTCGAGTGCGGCTCCGGCCCCACCACCTAGCATGTGCAACAGGGGAAACCAGAGCCAGAGGGTGAGCGATCGTGTATCGGTGCCCAGCCAAAGCAGCGGAATAATCGCCACCAAAATCCCATCCAAAATCAGGATGGGTCGGTTGCCGATCCGATCCGCTAACTTGCCCCAGAGAATGAACATCAGCAGGTTAGCCCCAGCGGACAGGCCGTTGTAAACGGTGACCCAATTCAAGTTCAGCGCCAGGTTGTCCAACAGATAAACATTAAAGAAGGGATTACACAGGTTAATACTGAAGGCCCAGGCACAGAAATAGAGCAGAAAGACGAGAAAGCGTGAATCTTTCAACAGGCTTTGATGGGCCGATTCTGGTTCGTCCTCATCATCGTCTTCTAAGACAGAGATGGGATGACCAGGCCCTTCGGGGATAGGCGGTGATGTGGCATGAAAGGGAGCCTGGGGGTTTACATCCGCCATTTGGTGTTGGTAAGCCAGGCTGATCATCCCAGCGATCACCCCTACTACAACCAGTACCCCAAATCCCTGAAGACTTCCCCCAAACCATCCAGAAATGATCGCCCCCAGAATTGGCGTGGCAATCAAGTTGGTCAGGCTGAAGGTGCTATTGCGAAAGCCGAAGTACCGCCCCCGCAACTGCCGGGGCACTAACGCAGCCAGCCACGACAGCCAGGAGGCACTGCCCATCGCTCCCATCACATGGGTTATGAGCAACACGGCCAGGGTTAACCAAATCATCCGTTGGGGATGGGTCGGGTGATAGCTGAAGAGGATGATAGCAACGGCCAGCGGCAACCACAGGATACGGGAAACGCCGTATACCCAGGTTCCATAATTGCGTCGGCTGGTGGTGCGATCGGCCCAGTGAGCCCCTAGCGGTTGCAACAGATTCGCCACCATTGGGATAGAAGCCAGCATCCCAATCTCCGTTGGAGTAGCATTCAGCTCCACCAGAAAGTTACTGAGTAGCACGCCACCCGTAATGTTTGAAAAGATGGTGGCATAAACACCATCCAGAGTTGAGGCGTGGAGACTGGCACGAATCTCTTCTTTTGATGGCTTTGCCACCCGTTTAGAAGTATCTTGAGCCAGCGTCAGAGGTTCCGCTGAAGCGATCTGATCGGAAGAACTGATTGCCTCTTCAGATAAATAGTGGGTCACCCGAGCCAATCCTTAAAAAGCAATAATGTATCTGTCTTGAAGGCATCCAGAATCCTTACAGCCGTCGGTTCAGGGCAACCTGTGCCAAATATTCTGCGGGAAACCGGGGCATTTAGATATCTGCTTCCAGAACGATATGCTTCTTAGCATTCCCTCAGCCCAGGATGGATCATCCAGGCTTATTACATAGGTTTATCCAATGATTGTTCTGGCTTTTCTGTCTTTTATAGAGGGTTAATGGATTTATAGAATCTCAGGAAAGAGATGGATGAATATGGGCACATTTCCTCCCTAAGGCTCTATAAATCCGTCAGCGCTTAAGGGTGTGGGTATGGATGGTTTTCTCACTGACCCGCAAATTTGCTAATTTACTGTGGTTTATGAGAGACATCGTATACATCTTTAAAGTCTGATTGCAGAAGCTTTCGTATTCCAAAAGTGGATGTTGCTGCAGTCACAAAAAATTATACAAAAGTACGTGCAAATCTATCTGAAAGTATAATATTTAGTTTTTGTTTTGCCTTACAACAGAGTGAGTTAGCTGAGTAGCTCTCCCCATGACGCCTGGTGCATCCCATCATGCCCTTACTGAAGACGTTTTTGTATTTCCGGCTTCCTTTGCCCAGCAACGCTTGTGGTTCGTTGAGCAATTAATTCCCAACCGCTCGCTCTACACCATCCCCCTGGTGTTCTGGCTCACGGGCTCGCTGCACCGGGCCGCGCTGGAGAGGAGTATTGCGGCGATCGCCCAACGTCATGAAACCCTACGCACGACCTTTCGTATGGTGGATGGGCAATTGGCCCAAATCATTGCCCCTCATGCCGATTTATCCCTGGGCTGGACTGACTTACAAACGCTAGCGGAGAATACCCGCAAAGACGCGGCTCTGGAGCAAATTCGCCAGGTGGCCGAGCAACCCTTTGACCTCACTACCGGGCCCCTTTGCCGGGCTCAGGCTTGGCAGTTGGGTGACACAGAGCATGTGCTGTTAATTGCCTTTCACCACATCATTTTTGATGAATGGTCGGGAGGGGTTCTGATTCGAGAATTGGCGGCCCTCTACACCGCATTTCTGCACGACCAGCCCCATCCTTTACCTGAGTTGCCCATTCAATATGCTGACTTTGCCCATTGGCAACGGCAATGGTTGCAGGGAGACGCTTTAAACGCTCAGCTCAACTACTGGCGGCAGCAGTTACACGACCTGCCCACATTAGAGCTACCAACCGCTGCGCCACGCCCAGAGGTGCCTCAGCATCGGGGAGCCAGTCAGTTACTAGAGGTGCCACAAACCTTACTGGAGCCGTTAGAAGCCCTGAGCCAGAATGTTGGGGCGACGTTATTTATGACGTTGTTGGCGGCGTTTCAAACCCTGCTGCATCGGTACACAGGGCAGACGGATATGGCGATCGGCTCCCCCATTGCCAATCGTCACCGTAGCGAATTAGAAGGGCTTATTGGCTTCCTGGTCAACAGTCTGGTACTGCGGACAAATTTGGCAGGAGACCCTTCCTTTCGCGAGTTGCTGGAACGGGTACGAGAAGTAACCCTGGCTGCTTATGCCCATCAAGATTTGCCGTTTGACAAACTTGTAGAGGAATTGCAACCCGTTCGTAGCCTTAGCCAAAATCCACTGTTTCAAGTGGTGTTTGCCCTGCAAAATGCACCGATGGCGCAACTGGAGCTACCTGGGCTCACGCTTAACCCTCTGGAGTTTGCCGCCCAAACCACCCGCTTTGACCTGGAGGTGTACCTGTGGAAAGCGGGCGATGATTTTCGTAACTCGTGGGGGAAGGGATGGCAACAGGCGAATGGCCTGCGGGGGATTGTGGTTTACAACACTGACCTGTTTGATGGAGATGCGATCGCCCGTCTGCGCCACCACTTCCACACCCTCCTTACAGGCATTGTTGCTAACCCCGATGCCCCCATCTCGACCCTCCCCCTCCTCACGCCTGCTGAACAGCAGCAGCAATTGATGACCTGGACCAAAACGCGTACTCAGTACCCGAGCCATGACTGCATCCATCACCTGTTTGAACAACAGGTACGGCAGCGGCCCGTGGCAATCGCTGTACGCTATGGCGATCGCCACTTCACCTATGAGGAACTGAACCAGGGCAGTAATCAGCTGGGCCGTTACTTGCAGAAGTTGGGTGTCCGTCCTGAACAGCCTGTAGGCATTTGCCTGGAGCGATCATCGGAGGCGATCGCGGCCATGCTGGCTGTTCTCAAAGCGGGTGGAGCCTATGTACCTCTCGACCCGAGTCATCCGTCTGAGCGGCTAAATTTCATTGTGAAGGATGCCAATATTTCAGTCGTCTTGACCCAACGACCCTGGGCGGAAGCGTTTGCTGAAGCCGATGTGCAGGTGGTGTGTTTGGACGAGAGTTGGGGGGCGATCGTGGAGCAACCTGACCATAACCTCAGCACGCCTGGCAAGGCTGATCAGTTGGCCTACCTCATGTATACATCAGGCTCTACCGGCGCACCTAAGGGCGTAATGGTGCCCCATCGGGCGATCGCACGGCTCGTCTGCCAGACCAACTATGTCCACTTGGGGAAAAGCGATCGCATTGCTCAGGTCGCCAATTTAGCCTTTGATGCGGCCACCTTTGAAATCTGGGGTGCCCTGCTGAATGGTGCTCAACTGGTCGGCATTGAGCGCGAAATCACCCTATCCCCAATGGAGTTTGCGGCCACTCTGCAACAGCTACGCATCAGCGTATTGTTCTTGACGACGGCTCTGTTTAATCAAACGGTGAGCCAGGTACCCCGCGCCTTCCAAACCTTGAAGTACCTGCTATTTGGTGGCGAGCTTGCCAACCTCGATCGAGTGCGAACCGTAGTGCAGCAGGGTAAACCACAGCATCTTCTGCATGTCTACGGCCCCACGGAAAACACAACTTTCTCAACCTGGTATGAGGTTAAACAGGTGCCCGAGAAGGCGACGACGATTCCCATTGGGCGGGCGATCGCCAATACCCAGGTCTATGTCGTGGATAGCCACCTCAAACCGGTTCCCCCCGGTGCCTGTGGGGAAATTTATCTGGGCGGAGATGGCCTGGCGCGGGGGTATCTCAATCAGCCAGAACTGACCGCTGAACGTTTTATTCAGGCTGAGGAGTTAGGGCTGGATGCCGAGGAGCCAGGAATCAGCTTTCAGCTCAAGCCCTCCATTCCCAGCCCTCCATCCTCCATTCTTTACAAGACGGGCGATCGCGCCTTCTACCGTCCCGATGGCAACCTGGAATTTTTAGGCCGCACAGATCATCAAGTCAAGATTCGTGGATTTCGGGTGGAATTGGGGGAAATTGAGCGGGTTTTGGCTCAGCATCCTGGTGTGCAGGATGTTGCGGTGATAGTGCGAGATGTTGAGGGCGATCGCCAACTCATTGCTTATATCGTGTCTAAATCCGAGATAGATACCGAGCGCGAATTGCGTCGCTATCTAAAAACGAAGCTACCAATTTACATGGTGCCTGCGGCCTTTGTCGCGTTAACGGCGTTACCTCTCACCCCCAACGGCAAAGTGGATAGCCGGGCACTTCCGCTTCCGATGATGACGGCCAAACCTGTGCTATCTCAGGCTCCCACTAGCTCCATCGAGCAAGATTTGGAGGAGATCTGGAGCCAATTATTGGGTCGTGGTGCCATCAGTACAGACGACAATTTTTTTGAACTGGGTGGGCACTCCCTACTGGCAACCCAGCTTGTGTCCCGAATTCGCGATCGCTTTCAGGTTGAACTCTCGCTGCGTAGCCTCTTTGAAACCCCCACGATTGCTGCCTTAGCTCAAAAAATTGAAGCGCTGAAGTGGGCCCAGGCAACCTCTATGTCTTCTCAACGCACCACTCCTACCGCCCATCGACGCGAGGAAATTGAGCTATGACGAACACCATTACAGCGTTTCTCGCACATCTAAAAAGCCTGGATGTGCAACTCTCTGTGGAGGGCGATCGCTCAGATTCTCCCGATACGCTGCGTCTGCGCTGTACGGCTCCTGAAGGCATTCTGACTGAAGAATTACGGCAGCAACTGAGCGATCGCAAAGCAGAGCTATTAACCTTCTTTCAGGATGGGCAATCACTCTCTCCATTTTCGACAGCGCCCATTCAACCCACCGTTCACAAAAGTATCTTTCCACTATCATTTGCTCAGCAACGCCTGTGGTTTCTATCCCAACTGGAGCCCGACAATCCTTTTTACAATATCCCGGCGGCTATTCGGTTAAATGGGCGCATTGATCGAGATGCTTTAGAGCAAGCATTTAATATCATCGTGAGCCGTCATGATGCGCTGCGCACAACCTTTAGCCGGGTAGATGGGCAGCCTGTGCAGGCGATCGCCCCGGAGGTGAAAATTCCTTTAGCGACCGTCGATCTGCAATCAATTCCTGAGGCAGAATGCGATCGCGTCATTCAACAGCTGACCACTGCCGAGGCGCAACGTCCCTTTAATTTGCAGACCGATCCGTTACTGCGGGTGACGCTGTTACAAGTTCGTCCGACAGAGTCCATTCTGTTGCTAACGCTGCATCACATTGTGGCAGACGGCTGGTCATTGGGGGTTTTGAATCGAGAATTGGCGGCTATCTACACGGCTCTCGTGCAGGGCCGAGCCCCGGCGTTGCCTGCGTTACCCATCCAATACCCTGACTTTGCTTGCTGGCAGCGCGATACGTTGCAGGGGGATGTGTTAGAGGCGCAACTCAGCTACTGGCGATCGCAATTGCAGGGATTATCCCCTTTAGAGTTGATGGGCGATCGCCCTCGTCCTGCGGCTCAGACTTACCGAGGAGCCACCTACCCAATCTCCTATTCCCCAGTCCTGACAGGGGCTTTGGAGGCTCTCAGCCAACGGGAAGGAACTTCGCTATTTATGACCCTGCTAGCGGCCTTTCAAACCCTACTTTATCGCTACACCGGGGAGGATGATATTGCTATTGGCTCACCCATCGCAAATCGTCACCGTAGCGAGCTGGAGGGATTAATTGGCTTTTTTGTAAATAGTCTGGTGTTGCGAACAGACCTCTCAGGCAATCCAACATTTCGAGAGTTGTTGGGCCGCGTTCGTAGTGTGGCTCTAGAAGCCTATGCCCATCAGGACTTACCCTTTGAAAAATTAGTGGAGGAACTGGAGCCTGAGCGCGATCTGAGCCGCAATCCCCTCTTTCAAATTGGGTTTGCCCTGCAAAACGCCCCGATGCAACCCCTGGAGCTGCCGGGAGCGACTCTGGAACCTGTCCATCTGGAGCCCGGCACCACTCGCTTTGACCTGGAAGTTCATCTCTGGGAACCCTCCCACGGGTTACGCAGCCTCTGGCAATCTCAAGATGGTTTGAGCGGATTTGTCTCCTACAGTGAGGATTTGTTCGATCGCTCTACCATCGGTCGCCTGGTCGGGCACCTCCAGACTTTGCTGGAGGGCATCGTCGCAGATCCTGATGCACATCTCTCCGAGCTGCCCCTGCTAACTGCCACTGAGCGGCAGCAACTTCTTCTGGATTGGAATCCATCTCCACTTGCACCCGCGCCCCTTGGCTTCCATCAAATCTTTGAAGCCCAGGCCCATCAACGGCCGGATGCGATCGCCCTGATTTTCAATCACGAAGCCCTCACCTACGCTGACCTCAATCAACGAGCCGATCGCCTGGCGCAAACCCTACGGCAGCGAGGTGTGCAGCAGAATACCCTGGTGGGATTGTGTGTGGAGCGATCGCCTGACCTGCTGATTGGCATTCTCGGCATCCTGAAAGCGGGAGGAGCCTATGTGCCACTCGATCCGAAGTATCCGAGCGATCGCCTCCAGTTCATGCTGACGGATACTCGGCTCTGGCTGTTGCTGACCCAATCCTGGTTGGTTGATGCTTTGCCAAAATCTCAGGCCCAAATCCTGTGCCTCGATCAACCGTTACCGGAAAGTCTACAGTCTGCACCACTTCCCAGCACAGTTACCACCGATCAACTTGCCTACGTCATTTATACGTCCGGTTCTACAGGCACCCCCAAAGGAGTTTTGCTGACGCATCAAGGGCTGTGCAATGTAGTAGCCGCACAACGGCAGACGTTCCAACTTTCACCGGACAGCCGGGTGCTCCAGTTTAGCTCCCTCAGTTTTGATGCCTCGATTTTTGAAATTGCTTTGGCCTTTGGCTCGGGCAGCACGCTCTACATTCCACCCCCTGCGGCTCAATTGCCGGGTGTAGCTCTGATTCAATTTTTGCAGGAGCAGGCTATTACCCATGCGCTCATCACGCCAGCAGTATTGTCGGTATTGCCCTCGGCAGAACTACCCGCCCTGCAAATGCTCATCACAGGCGGCGAAGCTTGCCCAGCCAATGTCGTGGATCGCTGGGCTGCCAACCACCGTTTCTTTAATGCCTATGGTCCAACGGAAACGACTATCTGGGCCACCATTGCTGAACTTCGCCCCGGAGATAATCCCCTGAATCTGGGCCGTCCTATTCTCAATACCCAACTCTATCTTCTAGATGCAGCTTTCAATCCCGTTCCTATCGGTGTTGCAGGGGAGTTGTACATCGGAGGCGCGGGGCTGGCGCAGGGGTATTTACATCGTCCAGAACTAACTGCTGAGCGGTTTGTTCGAGCGCAGGATTTGAAGCTGGTGGAGGGTAAAGTTTATAGGACAGGCGATCGCGCCCGCTACCGCTCCGATGGCACCCTTGAATTTCTCGGCCGAATTGACCATCAGATTAAAATTCGAGGGTTTCGCGTGGAACTGGGGGAAATTGAGGCAACCCTCCACAAACACCCGGCCTTGCAAGATGCAGCGGTCGTTACGGCTCATCCTGCTCCCCAAGAAACGCGGTTAATTGCTTATTTCAGCCTGGATCAGGACTGGTTAGAGCAAAATCAGAATACGCTTCAAACTCAACACATTAACCATTGGCAAACTCTTTATAACCAAACGTACCAACCTGATGCCGTAGAGCAGAATGATTTTAATATCATTGGTTGGAATAGTAGTTATACGGGAGAACCTATTCCTCTGGAACAGATGCAGGAATGGGTTGATGATCGGGTTCACCAAGTTCTCAATCTCAGGCCAGAACGTGTTTTAGAAATTGGCTGTGGAACGGGCTTGCTACTGTTTCAAATTGCACCTCATTGTCATGAGTACTGGGGAACTGACTTTTCAGCCGTTTCGTTAGATTTTATTCGCCGCCAATGGGGCGATCGCACCCCATCTATCAAACTGCTCCAGCGAACAGCTACCGATTTTCACGGCATTCCGGCTGCAACTTTTGATGTCGTCATTTTGAATTCTGTGGTTCAGTATTTCCCTAGCACTGACTATCTGTTGCAGGTGTTAGAAGGAGCGGTGAAGGCGATCGCTCCTGGAGGTGTGTTATTTCTGGGGGATGTGCGTAGCTTGCCGTTGTTGACGGCGTTTCATGCCGCTGTACAGTTCTCCCAGGCTGAGACCGGAATAGATCGCGTACAATTGCGGCATCGAGTTGAACGCGCTTGTTTTGAAGATCCGGAGTTGGTTATTGACCCGGTTTTCTTTACAGCCTTAAGCGATCGCATTCCCCAAATTCGACAGGTTCAAATTCGTCTGGCTCGCGGGCATTCTGTTAATGAGATGACACAGTTTCGCTATAACGTGTTACTCCATGTTGGAGAAGAGGAAGGAGCGAGACAATCTCCAAAATGCCAAACGCAACCTGCGCTCCAATGGTTGAACTGGCAACAACATCCTGCTACGGTTGCAGAAATTGTCGAGCACTTGCAAAAAGTAGAACCTGAAGTTTTTGGCATCACTGGTATTACCAATAGCCGCATTAGTACAGCAGTTAAAATTACCAAGTGGCTCCTGAAAGACGAATCGCCTAAAACGGTTGGACGGATGCAGGAACTTTTGCAGAACTCGGTGGAGAGGGCGATCGCACCCCAATGTTGGTGGGATTTAGAATCCGCCTTGCCCTATCGGGTCGAGATCTGTTGGTCTGTGATACCTCAACTCGGTTATTATGATGTGCTTTTTTTTCGTCATGATGTTGATTTTGAAGTAGATTTTCCATTAACTCAAAAGCAACATTACTTGTCTTTGTACCGTCTCGCTAATTATCCGCTTCAATCATCACTCACGCGTCAGCTCATTCCTGAATTGCGTCATTTTTTAGCTCAGACTCTTCCTGATTACATGGTGCCTGGTGCCTTTGTGCCGTTGAAGAGTTTGCCGCTGACGCCCAACGGCAAAGTTGATCGCAATCATATTACAGAGCACTACTGCACCATGCAGTCCTTACTCAGTACGTCAGGCACAGACGTAAGGGAGGGGGTTCCGCGATCGTCCACCGAATCAACTCTAGCCAATATCTGGCAAGACCTGTTGCGGCTCAAACAAGTCAGCATTTATGACAACTTCTTTGAACTCGGCGGGCACTCCTTATTAGCGACCCAGATGGCTTCTCGCATCCGCGACGCCTTTAGCGTTGACATTCCCCTGCGTCGTATTTTCGAAGCCCCCACCATCGCCCAATTAGCCCACATTTTAGAAACATTACAAACAACCACTTCTCTATCTCAAACTCCACCCCTCATCCGCCTCGATCGCACGGCCCATCGTCGCTCCCTTGCCTCACTCACTCCTCCCCCCCCCCCTACCCCTTCACCTCCCCCCCCTACTCCCCTGCCCCTTGCCCCTACTGCTTCCCACTCCTGGACACCCCTCGTCCCCCTCGCTCTTGGCGGCACGCAACCTCCCCTCTTCTGCATTCATCCCATCTTCGGTATGGTGCTGCCCTATATGGAGTTGGCTCATCATCTGGGCGGCGATCGCAACCTCTACGGTCTGCAACCTTTAGGGCTGGACGGTAAGCATCCCCCTATCAATCAAATCGAAGCCATGGCTCGCTATTACATCCAGGCAATTCAAACGATTCAACCCCATGGCCCCTACTATTTAGGAGGATGGTCATTTGGCGGACTGGTAGCCTTCGAGATGGCACAGCAACTGACTCAGGCGGGGGAATCCGTTGCTCTGCTAGCCATCTTTGATACTGCTGCGCCTATTGCTGCCAACCGCCCCACCCCTAGAGAGAGTCTTACCTTTCTACTCAAAACAGCCCTCTGGTCTACCCTGCCATTTCTGCTGGATTATGGGGCGATCGCCATTTCCCGCCTATCCCAAGTACTACAACGTTCTCGTGCCATATCTACCCAGACCACCTCACAGAGTGATTGGTTATCGCGCTGGCAGTGGTGGGCGATCGCCCGTTTGATGCCTGAAGAGTCTCGTTTGCGATTACTGGATGAGTCAGCGATCGGCCCCATGCTGCGCATCTTTGCAGCCAACAGCCAGGCTGCATACCACTATGCACCACAGCCTTATCCACAACCGATTACGCTCTTTCAAGCTATGGGAGCATCCCAACATTCACAATCTGACACGACGTTAGGATGGAATCAACTGACACCCTATGTACAAGTTCATACGGTTCCAGGAAATCATTTATCCATGCTAAAACCACCCCATGTGCAAACCCTGGCACAGATACTGAAGTCTTATCTATAAAAGTGTTTATTGAGCCCTCTTGCCGAGTAACAACAGTAATGAGGAAACTTGAAAACCTTAGGGGTTACAATTAATGTTTCAGTTTTCTCCCCTATGACTTATTTACATCAAACTACCAATATTCCTAACTTGAAGGGCTCAAGAATTTTAGTTGTAGAGGATGATCCAGCTACGGCTGAGTTATTTCTTCTCGTATTGCATGAAACAGAGGCAGAGATAATGATGACACCCTCGGCAGGAGAAGCGTGGGAGTGTTTTACTTCAAAGACGCCTAATCTCCTGCTCTGTGATATTCAGCTACCAGGCAGGAATGGATGCGACTTTATCAAATCAATACGCGCTTTGCAGGATGAACGAAATCAAATTCCAGCCATTGGAATTACGGGCTTTCCCTGGGAGTGTGATGAAAAACAAGCCATTGATGCTGGGTTCAATCGCTATTTATTAAAACCCTGTGACCTGAGTAGTCTGATTGACTCGATTCTCGAATTAACCGAGGATGCAGAATAAACAAAAGGAGTGGGGCAGTGCACCGCCCCACTCCTTTTGTCCTGATGAAAATGGACATCAGGAGTGAGTGGAACCACTGCTCCCACTCACTCCTGATGTTCTAACTAACACACACTCGCAATAATAGACCTCCTGCATGAATCTTTGTGCGGCGGAGCCGCACAAAGATTCACGCCCCCAAAAAACGGATTCATGCAGGAGTTCTACTGATTACTCTCATTCAATTAAGCCTTCCTGACGGGCACGAATCTCTGTCTGGATACGAATATTCTTGCCTTCGTCAGGGTAAACATCTAGTACGTCTTGAATCTTTGTCCAGTAGTGGCGCACACTGCGTTCTGATACATTCATGCGTTCGGCGATCGCCTTATCCTGCAATCCCTCCTCAAAGGCCAACCGCAGCACCTCCAACCATTCCGGCTTCACCTCCAGACCATTTCGCATATCCTTTGGCGTAAAGATCAACCCCTGCATGGCCCAATCCACTTTGACTAGCATTTCCCTCATGGAAAGCCCTTTATCCGCAATGGTGAAGCCGCCTTCGTGGGCATTGATAGCGGGTTTGAGGCGAACCAGCGATCGTACATGGGCACTCTGCACAACAATATTCAGGTCAGGATAACGCTCCATCAGAGTTTTGAGCAACTGAATTCCGGTGTCCAATCGGGCTGGATCTCCTGCTTTTTCGGGCATGGAAAGATCAACTACTGCCAGGCTGGGTTGGTAGGCTTCAACTTGATCGATTGCCTCCTGCGCTGTTTGGGCTGTAACAATCGTGGCCTCGGGCAGGTGCTGTTGTAGGGCGGCACGGGTGCCTCCCAGCACCAGCTCGTGGTCATCAATGACAAGTAGAGTTTGCTTTGTATTACTCGACATGGTGTACCTTGGGGGCTATGGGCGGGGCTAGTGGATCACAGTAATAGCTCGGTGGGCCAAATCCCCCGCCATCGATACAGAGGATCATCCCACTCTAAATCGTATTTGCCCGACATTAAAAACTGAAAGACGCAACCTAAATCTTGTAGGGCAGATTCCTTCTCCTCAAGCCATCGTTCCGTCACGTGCACATCAATCTCTAATCCCTGCGTAGAAGTATGGTCGGTTAGCTTGATGGCGATCGCCGTAACAGACTCCGTAAGCACCAGGCTCAGCAAATCATCCAGGGTAGTCAGCAAAAAATAGCTGCGCTCATAGGGCCCCGGCACCCATTCTGCGGGCAATGTACTGTGAATGGTAATGCTGGGGTGAAGCTGTTGCCAGGCTTCTAATCGGGTGGCGATCGCTAAAGGCAGGTTATCTTGCAAGAATGAGGGGGAGAGGCGATCGCTTAACGTCTTAAGCTGCTCGTAAAGCTGGTTTGCCACGTGGGGAGAAACCGGCATTTCTCCGGAAGCGCCCAGCTCCATCAACTCCAGCTGCCGCCGCAAGGCAAACACTTCCTGTAGCGCCCCCTCGCGGATAGCTTCTGCTTCCCCATGCAATCGCTGTGCCTGACGACCATACCAATCCTGTAAAGCTCTCTGCATTCGCCGATGGGAATCCCAATCCCAATCCATGACTGAACCCATTTCAGTACAGGTAACCAGAGCAGTCTCCTAATGACTCTCAGGAGCCTGACCGGAAACCTTTTCACTATAAGCGATCACAAAAAAATGACAGGCGTATTTTTGACCATCTGCTTTGCCGGAAAGTGCAAAGTTACAGCTGTTCTCATTTAACAAATCAACTGAGGAGATTTCTGCATAAGAATTTACCCGTGATGTGGGTGTTTTGACCACGAAGCGGTCAAAACACCCACATCACGGAGGTAATTTTATTACTGGAAATCTCTTTACAGCGCTTTTCAAGCCCTCAAAATCTGGTTGTTTTTGTGAGGGCTGCGTAGAGCACGGCCCTCACAAAAACAACCGTGGCTGATTCAAGCGCAAAGCGCTGTAGGTTTGGAGGTAGGAGATGAGTCGCACCTCCTACCTCCAAACACGTCAGAGCGCACGAAAGTTTTGAGTGAAGGGAGAAATGCTTTGTTTAATGAGCGTGGGACAATGCCATCAAATTACACAATTTATAAACCGTTCGTGCCCCAACATTGCCATCCCACTCTGCATCACCTACCTCTACTACATCAAACCCAATAATCTCTCGTCCGCTATTCACGACCTCGCGAAACAGGCAGAATACCTGCTCTAACTCCAATCCTCCCGGCACTGGCGTTCCTGTATTCGGGCACAGCTTCGGATCGAGCCCATCCACATCAAAACTGATATAAACTTGCTGCGGCAACTCTGCCACAATCTGTTTGCACAACTCGATCCAGGTTACGCCTGCATATTGTTTCTGCTTCAGGATCGAGTCGTAATGGGTCATAACACGTCCCTGTGATCCCTCAATCAAATCCACCTCGTCCTGGCATAGGTCCCGAATCCCTACCTGCGCCAGTTTCGAGATCTGCGGAATCTTCAACGCATTAAACATGATTGATGCATGGGAAAACTCAAACCCTTCATAGGCCTCCCGCAAATCCGCATGGGCATCAATATGGAGAATCCCAAACTCTGAATAATGCTGAGCCAGTGCTTGAAGGTACCCTAAAGGCGTACTGTGATCACCCCCAATCACCGCAACTCGCTTCCCCTGCTGCATAGCGACCTGGGCTTGCTCAAATAGCCAACGATTAACAGCTGCGCCCTCTTGATTGATGCGATCGCGCACCTCTACTAACCCTGGCACATCCTCTACAAGCCCGCCCTGCTCCAGATGCTCAATCAACTGCGTCGCCTCCGCCCGCAACGCGTCGCTCTTCTCTCGCAGATCTGTCGGGATTTCCATCATGAAAATGCCCTGTTTCCACCCGTCAGGGTAATCCAGATCAAAGATGTCAAGCTGCCGAGATGCATCCAAAATTCGCTGCGGTCCTGCTGCGGTCCCCGCTCCATAGGAAACAGTTACCTCCCAAGGCACACCCAGCAAAATCAAATTAGCCGTATCGTAATCAAAGGGGAAGCCCAGCAAATTTCCGTTATCCAAGCTGACACCGCTGGGATCAAAAGTTTCTAGAATTTCTTCGCGAGTACGCATGGGGCAGTGTAGAGAGGGAATAATAGTTAGGGGTGACATCGAGTTACCCCTCTCTCATTCTGTCATTTTGAACTCTGCTTACCCAAAATCCTGAGCAGTTTTTGCCCAGGGGGTACGTGCCGGGGTCTGGTTAGTGTAGGATGAATGATTCGGGGTTCGGTCTTAAGCCTTGTGTTTGATGAAACAAACACAGGGCTGAAGCGTGTGTTAATCCTCTGTGGGCTTATCTTCTGGGGGTACAGAGCATATGGCTAAGGTTCTCATCATCGGCGCAGGCGGAGTTGGTAACGTTGTAACTCACAAATGCGCTCAGATTCAGTCTGTCTTCTCGGAAATTCTGCTGGCGAGTAGGACCAAAGAGAAATGTGATGCGATCGCCGCTTCGGTGGATCATCCCAATCTGTCAACGGCTCAGGTCAATGCTGATCAGTCCAGCGAAGTCTCCGCGCTGATCAAAGACTTTCAGCCCGATATTGTCATAAACGTTGCCCTTCCCTATCAAGATCTGCCCATTATGGATGCGTGTCTTGAAATGGGAGTCAACTATCTCGATACGGCCAACTATGAGCCACCGGACGAAGCCAAGTTTGAATACAAGTGGCAGTGGGCCTACCACGAGCGCTACAAACAGGCCGGTCTAACTGCCATTCTCGGTTGTGGCTTTGATCCCGGCGTAACGGGTGTTTTCACTGCCTACGCCCTCAAACACTACTTCGACGAAATCCATTATTTGGATATTGTTGACTGCAATGCGGGCAACCATGGTCAGGCATTTGCCACAAACTTCAACCCCGAAATTAATATTCGAGAAATTACTCAGAATGGTCGCTACTACAAGCATGGCGACTGGGTTGAAGTGGAACCCTTTGCCATCCACCGCCCCATCCATTACCCCGAAATTGGCCCTCGGGAATCCTATCTGCTTTACCACGAAGAGCTAGAATCCCTCGTCAAAAACGTCCCCACTATCAAGCGCGCCCGCTTTTGGATGACGTTTTCGGAGAGCTACATCAACCATTTGAAAGTGCTTGAGAACGTTGGCCTTACCCGTATCGAGCCCATCGAATACGAAGGCCAACAAATTGTGCCTCTCCAATTCCTCAAAGCCGTCCTGCCTCAACCCTCATCCCTGGGCCAAACCTATGAGGGCCAAACCTCCATTGGCTGCCACATTCGCGGCATCAAAGATGGTCAAGAACGTTCCTACTACGTCTACAACAACTGCGATCACGCAGAGGCGTTTAAGGAAGTGGGGGCACAGGCGATCGCTTACACCACAGGTGTCCCCGCCATGATCGGCGCACTTCTGGTGGCTACTGGCGAATGGCAAGGAGCAGGGGTATTTAACGTCGAACAGATGAACCCCGATCCTTTCATGGAAAAACTGGGTACCTACGGCCTCCCCTGGCACGAGGTCTTTGACGCATCTGAGTTCACAGATTAAGTCTCTTCAGAGGTTGCTTTTTCGCGTGCCTAGCACGCGAAAAAGCAACCTCTTCTTGTCGAAACCCCCCTTGAAGAAGGGGGGCTTTTGCTGACCATCCCATCTAATCGAATACGCCATCCATGATTGACTACTCCAAAATCCCCTCTCCCTGCTACGTCCTCGAAGAAGCAAAGCTAATTCGTAACCTTGAACTCATCGATTCTGTCCAACAGCGGGCCGGTATCACCATTCTCTTGGCTCTGAAAGGCTTTGCTATGTTCAGTGCCTTTCCTATCGTCAAAAAATACCTCCACGGTGCCACCGCCAGTTCCCTCTATGAAGCCAATCTGATCCGTGAAGAACTCGGCACTAGTCTCCATCTGTACCTTCCTGTTTACCAGGATGCAGAATTTGACGACCTCATGGTTGGCGCATCTCATATCACCTTCAACTCCCTTAGCCAGTGGGAGCGGTATAAGGATCGTGCGATCGCTCACCGCCTCTCCCCCGGTCTTCGCATCAACCCAGAATACTCCCCCGTCGCCCACGATATTTACAACCCCGCTTCCCCCTACTCCCGCCTTGGCATCCGTACCGAAGTGCTAGGGGATAAACTTCCTGAAGGTATTGAAGGCCTACATTGCCACAACCTCTGTGAAAGCGACTCCTACGCCCTCGAAAATACCCTCGAACAAATCGAAAAACTTTTCGGTCACCACCTCCCCTGGATTAAATGGCTCAATCTCGGGGGGGGCCATCTCATGACCCGCCAGGGCTACGATACTGAACACCTGATCCAAGTCCTCACTCAATTTAAAGCCCGCCACCCTCACCTCCAAATTTATTTGGAGCCGAGTTCAGCGATCGCCTGGGAAACTGGCTTCCTCCGCTCCACTGTCCTGGATATGATTGAAACACCGGGGCCAGCGATCGCCATGCTCGATGTCTCCTTCACCGCCCACATGCCCGACTGCCTCGAAATGCCCTACAAGCCCCGCATTCAGGGAGCCCGTGATCCCCAAGACGGAGAACCCGCCTACCGCATGGGCGGTATGACTTGTTTGGCGGGCGATGTTATGGGCATGGGTGACTACCACTTTAACCAGCCATTACAAGTGGGTGACTCCATCATCTTTGAGGATATGATCCACTACACCATGGTCAAAACCACCATGTTCAACGGCATTCCGCACCCCTCCATCGGTATCCTCCACCCTGATGGAACGTTCACCCTCGTCAAGAAATTCACCTACCAGGACTACAAAAACCGTATGTCCTAAAATCTCCTATTGACAGGAAGACAAGAAACCCGGTGTTATCAAAAACACCGGGTTTTTGCCTTTTGGTAACACGCCGCGATACACCAATGCCACAATACAAACCTGATCCAAACCCCACAGATGCGAAGTGGCCTAACAATACTCATGCAAAACATCCTTGTCGAAGGGGCCTGGGGTTTGGAGGACGGCGTACCCCCAAGCTAGGTCTTCGCGATCTATCAAGAATCTCCACAACACAAGCAAAAATTACACCGCAAGAAACCCATAGCCATCCAAAAAACTTCTTAGCAGAATAGATAATATCCAAACAGCTCAAGATGGTCATTTAATCGATTCACCACACCTAAAAATATGCTTCAACTCGCTAAAAGTAAAAATTACCCATCTTTAGAAGAACGAATTGAAACATCTGAATGGGAAGATATTTATCACACTTTAGACAATCAAGGATTCGCGATTCTTAATTCTCTCTTAACTCCAGACGAATGTTATCAGCTTACTCAAACATACAATTCCGAAGATAGCTTCCGTAGCCAAATTATTATGGAACGCTATCGCTTTGGAAAAGGTGAATACAAATACTTCGCCTATCCCTTACCGCCACTCGTGCAAACCCTACGCGATCGCCTCTACCCCCACTTATCTCCCCTTGCAAACCGCTGGAACGAAGCTCTTAACACCTCCTTCCGTTTTCCCAACACCCTCCCAGAATTCCTCGAACTCTGCCATCAAAGCGGGCAACAACGTCCTACCCCATTGCTTTTAAAGTACAAAGCAGAAGATTACAACTGTCTACACCAAGATCTCTATGGAGAAATGGCATTTCCACTGCAAGTGGCGATCGCCCTCTCCCAACCTAACCAGGACTACACTGGTGGTGAATTTATCCTCATCGAACAGAAACCGCGCGCTCAGTCTCGCGCCCATGCCATTACCCTCAATCAGGGCGACGCCATTATCTTTGCTGTCCATCATCGCCCTGTGCAAGGTAGCCGAGGTTTCTATCGTGTAAATTTGAAGCATGGAGTCAGCACCATTAAATCAGGTCAGCGCTACTGCTTAGGAATCATTTTCCATGACGCCAAGTAACCCCAGTGTCACCGATGTATTGAACTCAGAACTCCAACCACCCAGCCCTGCCTTGAGGAAGGCGATCGCCCATATCTGCACCCAAGACTCTGACTTCCTCAAAATCGAAGCCGAGGCTGGCCCTCTCCACATCCGCCGCTGGCCCCCCACCTTTGCTTCCCTTGTCCGCATCATCCTCGGACAACAACTGTCATCCAAAGCTGCAATGGCAATCTTTCTGCGCACCAATCAATTGATTGAACTAACCCCTGCCAACTTCGCCACTTGCTCAGACACCACCCTTAAACAAGCAGGCTTCAGCCAAGCTAAAATCGCCACATGCAAACGGCTCGCGGAAGCTATTTTAGAAAACCGCCTACATCTAGATTCCTTTTCAGCCCTACCCGATTCAGCCGTTGCCACCCAACTTACCCAAATCAAAGGTATCGGCTCCTGGACCGCTGAAATTTACCTCCTTTTCTGCCTGGAACGCCTCAACAGTTTCCCATCCCTAGACTTAGCAGTTCAAATTGCCTACCAACGTCTAAAGCATCTCGATCAAAAACCAACCAGCAAAGAACTCATCGTACACTGTAAACCACTAGAACCCTTCCGCGGAGCAGCAGCTCATCTCCTTTGGCATTACTACAGAAACACCCCCAAAACCTAAAACACTACAGCGCTTTGCGCTTGAATCAGCCACAGTTGTTCAAGAGCCGTGCGGAACATAGCTCTCGAACAACAATTAGATATTAAGTCCTTGAAAAGCGGTGTAAGGCAATTTCCTTGAAGCGAATGAGTGAGTGGAGGGCGATCGCCCTCCACTCACTCATTCGCAAAAAAACTCGCAGTTTCTTGAGAGTGTAAAACTTAACTGCAGATGATAGGTATGGTGAATTCTATGTTTGCTTGCTCAGTACGGAACAAGAAATAAAACTACCTTTAAAGCTTAGAAGTTTTGCATTGTGGGAACTTCACCCCTAAAACGGGAAAATTTGGGCTTTAAAGTTTTGTCCTGTTCTAAGATTTAATCGAATTTTGAGCTACTGATCAAATTCTATTGAATAACCGAATTTGATCAGTAGCTCAAGCTGTTTGAAATATCTCTGAGCAGGTTGACGGTTCTTAGCGGTAGCTCAAAACCATCAACCTGATTAAACAGCTTTTAACCCGCAGCCGTCGGGTAAACACCCCAGTTTTGAATTCCTTGCTGCTGAAACAGGTTCTCCGCCTGCTCCACATCCTGTTCGCTTCCTTCAATGGAAACCAAATAGTCCCCTTGCTGAAGGCGATCGCCATATACTGATGCCTCTTCCGCAGGTATCCCATACTGCTTCAATGCCTGCACCAAATTATGGGATGACAACGCTGCTACCCCACTACTGCTCACTGTTGCAATCAGTGCTGCTCCAAGGCTCCCCGCTGCCAGCAACACCCCAACTCCAGGAATTGCAAGGCTGGTTAAACCTAACAAAAAGAACCCAGTAGCTCCTGTCACAAACGTATCCTTCACCATTTCGCCTGTGTCAGAGATTTTGTGTTCACCGAGGCGATCGCTCACCTCAATACCACCAGTTCCCTCCTCCTCCTCCTGAACCTCCTGAGCAATCAGGGAAACACGCTCCATGTTAACCCCTGACTGGTTCAGCTCATTAAGAAATTGCTCTGCATCCTGTCGCTTTGAAAAAAGCCCAATTGCGTGTCTGGACTGCTGCTCGGTGACCATAACATCTCTCCAATGGGAACACTCAATTGCCTCAAATCACAACTCGAGGCCACATGCACATTATGTATATGGAAAAAAGCAGCCTTCATCGCACTATGGGCAGACCATCTAAGGGATAGGCAGCCATCCCCTCGACTAGGGGCTTAGAGCATACGTCCCTGATCAAAGCGTTTGGTACCAACTCAGTATCTTGAAATACTGCTACTGCAGGGCTCTTGTCCTAAGCGCCTAATCCCAGACCTACTATTCTTTTTGGATCTCCAACATCTCTCAAATCTGAAGCTTTTGATACAGAAGGGTTTCAAGGAAATTCAAGAAAAGCTGCATTTTTGGGAGGGGAGGGGGTTTACAGAATGCTATGAGAGTTGCTATGTTAGTAAAGCGCTGGAAGAGGTGACCCACACATCAAGCGTCCTGAACAATAGCCAAGCGCTATGGGTAGTGAAAACATCCTTTAGTAAGTTCGGTTAAACTCACCACAAATGAGGAAGTTCAAGTTAAAGTGGGAAATGTGCCAAAGCGACGACTGCGGTACAGAGAGAACCTGGAAAAAGCAATAGTTTGAAAGCCAAGCGAAAACCAATCCTCGTTAAGAAACTACGAGATTGATTTATCAATCTCAAAACAGAAACAGGATTCCGAAGCTTGAAAAGTTTCGGAGCCAAGAGAGCCCAAATTCTCTAACTAATATGGAGAGTTTGATCCTGGCTCAGGATGAACGCTGGCGGTCTGCTTAACACATGCAAGTCGAACGGATGTCTTCGGACATTAGTGGCGGACGGGTGAGTAACGCGTGAGAATCTGCCTTCAGGAGGGGGATAACGACTAGAAATGGTCGCTAATACCCCATATGCCTATGGGTGAAATGAGTTTTGCCTGAAGATGAGCTCGCGTCAGATTAGCTAGTTGGTGAGGTAACGGCTCACCAAGGCGACGATCTGTAGCTGGTCTGAGAGGATGATCAGCCACACTGGGACTGAGACACGGCCCAGACTCCTACGGGAGGCAGCAGTGGGGAATTTTCCGCAATGGGCGAAAGCCTGACGGAGCAAGACCGCGTGAGGGATGACGGCCTAATGGTTGTAAACCTCTTTTATTCGGGAAGATAATGACGGTACCGAATGAATCAGCCTCGGCTAACTCCGTGCCAGCAGCCGCGGTAATACGGAGGAGGCAAGCGTTATCCGGAATTATTGGGCGTAAAGCGTCCGTAGGTGGTTATACAAGTCAGCTGTTAAAGAGTGGTGCTTAACACCATAAAGGCGGTTGAAACTGTAGGACTAGAGTTTGGTAGGGGTTGCGGGAATTCCCAGTGTAGCGGTGAAATGCGTAGATATTGGGAAGAACACCGGTGGCGAAAGCGCGCGACTGGACCTGAACTGACACTGAGGGACGAAAGCTAGGGGAGCGAAAGGGATTAGATACCCCTGTAGTCCTAGCTGTAAACGATGGATACTAGGTGTTGCCCGTATATCGACCCGGGCAGTGCCGTAGCTAACGCGTTAAGTATCCCGCCTGGGGAGTACGCTCGCAAGAGTGAAACTCAAAGGAATTGACGGGGGCCCGCACAAGCGGTGGAGTATGTGGTTTAATTC